>JAITHR010000249.1 GCA_031279895.1 Spirochaetaceae bacterium | reverse complement strand
CCATAAAAATCGACCCGTCCCTCTCCCTCAAGATGGACGTTGACACGGTAACTATTCCCATCGAGGCGAACACCGCGGTAAAACTCCTCTGGTTCCTGAACGTAGGGGCCGGCGTGGGGTTTGACCTGGGCTTTGGGAGAAGCGACCTTACGGTAGGCGCGAAAGGAAACGTGAACATTGAAAACCTGAACGGGCCGCTTAGCCAAGACAAGCCCGGCAGTATCACGCTCAAAGCCGGCGGGGACATGATGCCCGCGGTTTTTAACCTTAAGCTTATGACGAGCGTCGGCATAAACATCGGGCCGGTGCTGCTTGACATCCCCTTCACCTATTACTTTCTGGACAACGGCATTAACGCGGGCATCACGATCGGCGTGGCCCTGTAGTGGCGGAACCGCGTATCGAGCCGGAACTCAACGACCCCCAGGCGCGGGCGGTCAACGCTATCGAGGGGCCGGTGCTCATCATAGCCGGTGCCGGCTCCGGCAAAACGCGGGTCATCACCTACCGCATGGCCGCCATGCTTAAGCGTGGTATCCCCCAGTCCGCCATCCTGTCCCTCACTTTCACCAATAAAGCGGCGCGGGAGATGGAGGCGCGGGTCAAGGAGCTTACCGCACGGAAACTGCAAAGCCTTACGGTCAGCACCTTTCACGCCTTCGGGGTGAAAATCCTGCGGGAAGAGGCGGCGGTTCTGGGGTACCGGAAGAACTTTTCGATTTACGACGAGACCGACCGGACGGATCTTATCCGCCAGTGCCTGCGGGAACTGGGACGGGACGGGACCGCGGACGTTGCCGCGGCGGGGCAGGTCTTTTCCAAAGTGAAAACCGGCGCCCTCACGTGGGGAGACGGGGCGGATGCGGCCTTCGAGCCGGTGTACGACGAGTACCAGGAAAGCCTCAGGGTGTATAACGCCTTTGACTTCGACGACCTTCTCGTGAAGCCCATCGCGCTCTTTGAGACGCACCCGGACGTTCTGGAGAAGTACCGGCGCAGGTTCCGGTACATCATGGTAGACGAGTTCCAAGATACGAGCGCCGTCCAGTACCGCCTTATGCGCCTTTTGTCCGACCGGAACGTCTGCGTGGTCGGGGACGACGACCAGTCCATTTATTCATGGCGGGGGGCGAATTATGAGAATATCCGGCGCTTTGAGCGGGATTTTCCCGATGCCCTTGAAATCAAACTGGAGCAGAACTACCGGTCAACCACCACCATTCTTGAGGCGGCCAACGGAGTTATCGCCCACAACACCAACCGAAAAGAAAAGACCCTGTGGTCGGGCAACAAAGGCGGGAACCCCATAGCCCTCTACAGCTTCTCCGACGAGCGGGAAGAGGCGGCGTTCATCGCCCTTGAGATAAAGAAACTGCGTCTCACCGCAGACCGCACCTACAACGACTTCGGGGTGCTTATTCGTACCAACGCGCTCATCCGGCACCTTGAAGAGGCGTTTCTCGCGGAAAACATCCCCCACAAGATCTCAGGCGGCACAAGCTTTTTCCAGCGCAAAGAGATAAAGGACGTGCTTTCCTATCTGCGGGTGATTGCCAACACCGATGACGACGTGAACCTCCTCCGTATCATAAACACGCCGCGCCGCGGCATCGGGAAGGCCCTCATTGCCGCTCTGTCGGAGCGCGCCGCCAGGGAGAACGTTTCACTTTGGGAAGGGATGCGCGGCATGAGATACGTGCGGGACGCGCTTTTCTCAGAGCTGGCGGACGCGGGGTTCGGTGTGGTAGACGAGTTTATGACCCTTATAGAACGCTGGCAGGGGGAGCTTCTGGGGAAGCGGGGGCTTTCGCAGAAGACCCGCGCATTGGTCGATGAGATTGACTACTGGGGGTATCTGGTCTCGGAATACCGCAAGGACGAGAAAAAGGCGCAGTGGAAGTTTTCCAACATCATGTCCCTTATGAAGTCCGTTGAGCTTTGGGAGCGGGACCCGGATAACCTTGACCCCACCCTCTATCCCTATCTTAACCGGATAAGCCTCCTTTCACGGGACGACGGGGACGACGGCCTTAACAAAGGCGTGGTGAATATTATGACTATTCACGCTTCCAAGGGCCTTGAGTTTCCGGTGGTTTTTATTGCCGGCGCGGAGGACGGGATTATGCCCCATGCCCGCAGTCTTGAGGAGGGCGAGGCCAGTCTTGAGGAGGAGCGGCGGCTGTTTTATGTGGCGATTACCCGTGCGCGGGATAAGCTGTGTATTACCAACTGCGCCCGCCGTAGGCGCCAGACGCGGGAGGTGGAGTGCGCGCCGTCGCCGTTTCTCTCCGAGATTCCCCCGCATCTCATAGAATATGACGCGGCGCGTAGCGAAGACGCCGGTCCGGAGACCGGGGAACAATACTTTGCCCTTATGAAACAGCGCTTCCGTATCCCGTGAGCGCGTGAGCCGGTGGGAAGCGCCCTAGGCGGAGAGGTCGTTTCGGCTGGCGGCGATGCGGGAAATAAGGCCGTAGCGCACGGCGTCTTCCGCGTTCATCCAGTAATCCCGATCCGTATCCTTTTCAACCTGCTGAAGGGGCGTACCGGTCTCTTCGGCAATGAGGCGGTTTATCTTTTCCCGCAGTTTATCCAGCTCCCTGGCGTGGATTTCAATGTCAGTGGCAACCCCCCGAATACCGGAAAGGGGCTGGTGGATAAGATAGTGGCTGTTCGGAAGCCCGATACGCCGTTCTTTGGGGCTTGCAAGCTGGATGATGGCAGCAGCGCTTGCCACAAGCCCCATGCCGATAGTCCACACCGGCGGCCTGACAAAGCGAATCATGTCAAAGATCGCGTACCCCGCGTCCGCGTCCCCTCCGGGAGAATCGATAAAGACGCGGATAGGCTCGTCCCCCGTGTCTTCCAAAAGCAGAAGCTGGCGCACCGTCCTTTCGGCAAGGTCTTTCTTTATGTCCCCGCACAGCAGGATGGTACGGGTCTTGAGCATCTTATTGAGGATGGGGTCCCCGGCCTCTTTTCCCGCTTCCTCGCTCTTTTTTTCCTCTTCCTCATGGGCCCGACCCAGGGCGTGTTCATAACTAACCGTGTTATACATAACAATTCCTTTCCTTATCTTTTTTTCTTTTTTTACCTAAGCCTCCTGCCGTGCGTCTGCAAGCGGGCAACGTCCGTAACCTCCGGCTGTTTCATAAGCTTCCTGCCGAGGCGCATGACCGGCTGGCCGGCGCTTGGAAAAAGCCTATTTCAGTAAACTTCTCGGATTAACCGTAACGCCGTTTTTATACACCGTAAAGTGCAGGTGCGGTCCGGTGCTGACTCCGGTGCTTCCCGCGTCGCCAATACGCTCGCCGGTTCCCACATAGGCCCCGGGCTTGGTTCTTATGACGCTCAGGTGCGCGTAGAGGGTGCGGTACCCCGCGTAGTGGGAGATGACCACGTAGTTCCCGTAGGATTTGTCGTAGCCCGCGGTGGTAACACGTCCGGCCATGGCCGCTTTTACCGGCGTTCCGGTGGGAACCCCGATGTCAAGCCCTGAGTGGAACTGCCTCACTCCGGTAAACGGGCTTGCGCGGTACCCGTAATGGGAGGTTATGTACCCGCGCACCGGCCACGCGAAAAGGTCCCCGTTGATTTCCTGGAGGTCAAGCGGGTCAAGTTTCGCCCCGGGGATAAAAATGCTCGTATTGGAGCGCACGAGCGCCCCGGGAAAAAGCTCGTTTACCGTTTGAATGGACTCAACGTCGGTGTCGAACTTTTTGGCAATGGCTTGCAGGGTTTCTTTGGGTTTCACCTGATAGAGGATACCGTCCTGATTAGGCACCCGCAGGACCTGATTTTTCTGGAGATGCCGCGCATTGGTTATGCCGTTTACCGATATGATGGTGTCCTGGTTAAGGCCGAATTTCTGCGCCACGCTGATAATCGTCTCGTCTTTCTCGATTTTATGGGAAGTATAGAGCAGAAGCTCCGACTTGGAAAATTCCGCCGGCTCGAAGATGCCCGTAACCTGCTGCCCCCCGTCATACGAGGCGTTTTCAACGCTTATTTTTGAAACCGTCGGCTCGTAGCCGCCTATTCCCTTCGCGGGATCGCTTTCTATTTTTGAAAGTTCGTTCCGCGGCGCCGGTTCGGGTTTGGCCGCCCCCGGGCTTAAGAGCGGAAGCTCTTCCCAGGGAAACATATAACAGACCAAGAGGGAAACCATTATCCATCTTAAAAAGACGCGGTACCACGGGAACCGAACGGTCACTTTTCTATATAATTTTTTTCCATATTCTTTTCCATCGGTATAGAGTTTATAAAGCCCGCCTGTAACTAATCCGTTTTTCATTATGAACGACATCCTTTTAGCATTTTTGCATATCACCGTTCCCCCGTTCCCCTCCCCGATAGTGCCGCGCCGCTTCAATACCCGCCGGCGCGGACGTGTGCGCCGGAGCGCTGCCGGCATACGAGCTTCTCCCTCCCCCAAAACAGTCTGACAGTCCGGCATAGAAGAAAGTATTTTGTATAGTATGTATGTTTAAGTAAAAAAACGCAAGCCCCATTCGACCGGCTGCCCCGCATAATTCAGGCATGACCGGCCCCTTGCGGCTCCGGGAAGCCGCCGCCTATAAAGTCAACGAGGCCGGCCAGGAGGTTTCCCCGGGCCTGCCGCGCAAAAAAGTCCCGGGACCCGGCGACGTACCCGCGCCCCAGCGCTTCGGCTTCCGCGATCGCCCCGTCGCGGGAAAGTTCCGCGATAAGGCGCCCCACTTCGGGAACGCCGGTTCCCCCCTCCCGGGCCGCGGAAAAACAGCGCCGGAGAAACGCCTTGCGCTCTTCCCGCCCCCGCCGGCTGGCGTACAGCAACACCGGTAGGCTTTTCTTGCCTTCAACCACGTCGTCCCCCTGTTGTTTGCCCGGATTGCCTGCGGTAAGGTTCTTAACGTCGTCCAAGATCTGAAAGCCCATGCCTAATGTTTCGGCTGTTTCAGTGAAACTATTTATCACTGTTCCTTCATTTTCAGATACGTTTTTCCCGTCTTCCCCGGATTCCGTCTTTCCCGCGGCAAGGACGCCCAAGGCCGCGGCCAGCGCCGCAAGGGATCCGGTTTTTAACCGGCACATGGCGTAGTACGCCTCTACGGAAGGAAAGGCCGCGAAGTCGCGGTGCCATGCTATATCCATACTTTGCCCCAGATGGAGGCGCCGGATGTACCGCGTCCAGAACCGGAAGGCGCGCAGTCTTCTTTCCGGCGGCGCGTCCCATCCCTCAATGCAGGACAGGGGCAGAAAATAGAGAAACGCGCCGCTGTTGAGCGCCGTGTCGGTTCCGTAGCGGATATGCGCCGCCGGCTCTCCGCGCCGCGTCTCCGACCGGTCTTCAATGTCGTCATGGATAAGGCTGGCGGTATGGGGAAATTCGACGAGCGGGGTTAAGGGCAGCGCCGCGTCCCCGGCGCCGAGGTTTTCGCAGACCAGCGTCATAAGCAGGGGGCGCCATCTCTTGCCCCCGCGGTCAAGCAGGTCCCGCGCCGGCAGGGTTAAAGCGCGCAGCTGTTCCGGTCCCGCCGGCGCGGGGAGCGGCGCGAACACCGTCTCAATCCAGTTTTTATGATCATAATTCGGATTTTCCGGCAGCCACGCGCGCAATACCGCTTCTATTTTCTCAAGCCTTTGATTATACTGGTGCTCCATAGTTATTTTTTATTTTATATAAGGCGCGTTGGGAAAGCAATATGATGTCGAGTTATAATAAACCTGATTTCTGGTCATTAAAAGCGAAACGCGAGGGCTATCCGGCCCGTTCGGTCTATAAATTACAGGAAATGGATGAGAAATTCGGTCTTTTCCCGCAGCAGGCGGCGTCCGCGCCGTTTAAGACGCTGGATTTGGGCGCCGCGCCGGGGAGCTGGACCCTGTACGCCCTTCGCGTGATGGGAGACAGGGGCTTCCTCGCGGCCTCGGACCTTGCGCCCCTTCGGTTAAGCGGGGATCCCGCGAAGCTGAAAAACGTTTTTTTCACCCAGGGGGACATCACCGCGCCTGAAACGCGGGACATTCTGTGTTCCCACGGGCCTTATAACCTCGTTATGAGCGACGCGGCGCCGGAAACCACCGGAAACGGCGGGGTTGACCGCCTCCGCTCTCTGGCTCTGGCGGAAGCGGCGCTGGAATACGGAGACGCGGCGCTGGCCGAAGGCGGCACTCTGGTACTGAAGGTTTTCCAAAGCGACGGCGCGCAGGGCCTTTTGAAACGGATGCGGGAACGTTTCGCCAAAGCGAGCGGCTTCAAACCCCGCGCCTGCCGCAGC
>JAITHR010000239.1 GCA_031279895.1 Spirochaetaceae bacterium | reverse complement strand
GCGGGGCGGCGTGTCCCCGAAGCGGGAGGGCGTGGCGCCGAAGTCCAAGACCTCCAGAGTTAAGTACAAAGTCTCTGGTTTACTGGTTCCGCGTCGGATTAAAGAAGTGTTATGCCTGTCCGCTTCCCACGCCGCGCCCTAAACAGGCGTTGACTGCTTAGGAGTAGGAGCCGGCGGCCCGTCTCCGACGGTTCCATAAGCGTCCTGATACCGCGGCAAAGTAGTCGTTGATTGCTGAGGAGTACGAGCCGGAGGCTTTGAAACAGCCGGAGGCTGTTGACAGGCGGGCGCGGCGGTGCCACAATACTCAAAAATACCGGGCGTTATGGAGGATGTGGCAAAATGGAGAAAAGGGAAAAAGGGAAAAAGCGATTGAAGATGCTCTGCGCGGCTCTTCTTGCGGGGGCTCTGACCGGCTGCGTGTCGTCGATTAACGAGAACAGGCTGGCAGTGGCGCTTGATAAAACCGACCGGTCCGCCATCCTTCCCCTTAAAAACTGCGCCCATGAGGTAACTTTTTACGACATGGGATTGCAGGTGATGGAGCACTCCGGCTTTTTGAACCGGAGCGGGGACGACTACGGGTATTACGCGGTGAAAGTAACCTCGTCTTATGACTGGGCGCCGAATTTCTTTATTATCGGGTTTATCAACGGCATAACGTTGTTTACCGGTTCTTTGTTCGGCGCGCCTACGGATCTCAGGGATTTTTCGATAACCGCGTATCTGTATATCTTTAATGCCGCCGGGGATTTCGTCAGAATGTATAAATACACTGACGATTTTACGAAAATCGCGGGTTTGTACTACGGCCAAGACCCCAACAAGAAGGCGTCGAGGTATTATTCCCGCCTGTTTAAGGGCATTACCGCGCAGGCCGCCGCGGAAAGCGACGAGATAAACTATTTTTTACGGGAAGCCGGGCCCGTAACCCCTGAAGGCGCCTTGGAAGCCCGCACCAAAATCACCGAATTCCTTATCAAAGGCCGTCCCTGACGGTTCCGCAGCCTCCGCAGCCTCCGGCCCGTCTCCGACGGCTTCAAAGCCTCCGGCTCGTACTCCTAAGCAATCAACGCCCGCTTCCCACGCCGCGACCTATACAGTCTCCGCCCGCTTTGCCGCGGTATCACGACGCTTATGGAACCGTCGGAGACGGGCCTCCCGCCGCCGGCGGGTTAGGAGCCGCCGGCTTTCATATTGAAAGAACTGGCCACTTGCACCGTAAGGCGCCGCCCGCACCAATTACAGGTAACGTCCCACTGATTGTCCGCCTCATTTTCTTTGAAACAGTTTATTTTGCCGCACTCGCATTGGAAAAACCCTTTGGACCCGCAGTAGGGACACCCCGGATACGCCTCGTCTATGTTCATGCTCCCCTGAATGTTCAGCCGGTCAAACCCCTCCCGCTTCGCCCGCTTCTCGTCTATCTTAAACGCCCACGTCCTATACCAGTCGCCGCCGCGCTTTTCCACCCGAATCCCGAACGTGTGCTGTTTGGCGCATTTACAGAGAATAACCTGTGCCTCTATGTCCAACCCCATGAGGGTACGCTCCTTTTTCTTGTTATAATGACCGGCAGGACGCCGTGAACCTTCGGGGAACCCGCCGGCTATCTCTCCAGCGCCGCCTTCCCCTTGGAAAGATCAAACACGCCGGCAATGGACACGTCGTCGTTACTGCCGCGCTCGGAGAGTTTGGGCAGAAAGTCCCGCAGGCTCCGCTCCGCCTGATCGGGATTATCCACGAAACGCCTAAGGAGGCGCATGGTAAAGTCCTTGTATTTTTCCGGTATGAAAGAGTCCGTAACCCCGTCGCTTGCCACCGTAATCCCCACAATAGGGATGTCCCCGAAGCGATGCCGGAAACTGACGAGCGCGTCAAGGCTGCAAAGGGACGTGGTGTGTCCGAACTCAAGGTGCGCGTCTTTGGCAATGCCGGCCTCGGCGTTCCCCTCTTCCGTGATGATGAGGCAGGCGCCGTCCCCGATCTGAATGGCGAACCAGAACCGCTCGGTAATCACCGCGCCCAACAGGGTGGAGCCGTACACCGCCACCAAGTCGTTTTTGTCCTCCGCGTCGGGGTTGATATGATGGTCCGCGCATATATCCCGCTCTTCTTCGGTAAAGGCACGCTCGTTTAGGTCCCGCAGAACCGCTTCCCGCCAGCGGTAAATAATGTTGCTTTTAAGCTGGCGTATGTATTCGTCGGCTTTTTTGAGGCCCCCGCCGGTTTCGGCGCTTCCGTCCCAAAAGCCGCTGTTCCGCCCTTCGGTCATCTCGATAAATTGGGTTATGGCGCATTTTGCCACTTCCACGGCGAAGCGCGCGCCCAGCTCGCTCCGAAAGTGGCGCCGGCTCCCGTGTCCGTCCGCCACCAGCGCGATGCCCACGCGCTCCAGTACCACCGCTTCAGCCGCGTCCTGGCACGTCTGGCTGTGGCTGAACCCCGGCGCTATGGCCTTAAATCCGGTAAACATTTTCCCCTCCCTCTCCCTCTCCGCACAGCCTCCGCAGCCGTCGGCCCGTCTCCGACGGTTTCATAACCTTCTTGATACGCGACTCTAAGCAGGTATAGTCCGCTTTGCCGCGGTATTGGGAAGCTTATAGAAAAGAGCTACCATGAGCCGGCGTCGGTGGAAGCCGAATCAATCATGTCCTGATCGGTCTGCTGCTGGATAGCCTCGGTCATCTGGTTTTGTTTGGTTTCTATCTGCCCGTCTTGCAGGGGCTGGCTTTTGGTTCCTATCTGGGTGGAGGTTACGGTGATAAAACGTATCCATTTCCGTAGCGCCTCCGGTGTGTGAACCGTGATAACCGCCTCTTTATTGCCGGTAAATTTCGCAAGCGCCTCTTTATCCGCGTCGTCCCCGCCGATGGCCACCGCGACCCGGATGGCGTACTTGTACCAGTTATTCTTCCGCAGGGCTTCGAGGCCCCCGTCGTAATCATCCGTGGGCTGGCCGTCGGAAAGGAGAAAGAGAGCCGGCGCTACTGACGCGGAAGGCGCTTTGAGGAACATATCTTTGGCCATCTTCGTGTTAAGTTCCCGCAGCGCGGCGCCCAAATCAGTTACCCCTTCGGCCTCCATGTTGTTCCATTGGAACGTGTCAACCGAAACCGGCTCGGCGTAGAGCCACTTGCAGCCTGATGAAAACGACAGGGCCGCTATTTTCAAGTCAACGTCCGCGCCGCCTATGCCCCGCAGCTCCGGCAGCACCTCCCGAACGGTATTGTTTACAATGCCTATTTTCTCTCCTTCCATGCTGCCGGAGGTGTCGATTAACAGAAACAGTACCATTTGCCTTCGGACAATACCCTGCACATCGCCAAACATCTCGTCACTCATATACACTCCTTATACGACGCCCTTATGCGCCGGCTTGGGACATGGCGCCGACGCGCTCTTCTTCAAACGCCACGGATACGCCGGTTCCGATAGGCACGACGGAACCGCTGTCAATGGGCTTGCGCCCGCCTCCGGCGGTTATCATTTCCCAGGAGGTCCGGGAAAGGTTTTTAATGCCCCAGAGGGCCGGATTGTTCTTGTTCATAATCACTTCGCCGGTAACGGTGTTATAGTCGTCGCTGCCTTCGGTCGTGTGGCAGGCGTAGAGTTTTTTCCCCGGAAACAGGGGGACCGCGTGTTTGTCTAAAAGCAGTCGAAGCGGCGGGCTGTAGGAACGCCCGCAGGCGCAGGAGATCGCCGTGTTCTCGCTCAGTTTATTGATAGACCAGTCCCGACGGCAGAAGGGGCAGGAAATCGCCTCGTCCCGCAGGCGTATCAGTATCTTCTGCCACTCGTTATCGGGAAGGCGGGCGTTCGGGTCTTTGAGGCCCCGCACGAAGGACTGGATAAAAGCGTCCTGAAAGAATGCGGGGTAGCGGGGCCAGAGCTTAATGGGATTGGGATGGATGCCGTTAATCGGGCGGTTGGAATCGTCGTTCGGATCAAAGATAAACACCGGACGGGTGCCGTACAGTTCCATTTCCCGCTCTTCGGTGATGCAGGGGGTTTTCTCGTGCGCCGCGCCCCAGAGCGGGTCGTGCCGGAGAAAGAGCTTAAAGAGGATGACCGCGAGGGAGTGGAAGTCCGTGAGGGAGTTGGGGTGGGCATCCCCGCGAAAGACTTCCGGCGCCATGTACCCCGGCTTCCCCCCCACGTTGCCGCTGTTTTTCTTGTCTCCAGGGGTAACGTTGTCGTTGTCGCAGATAAGCACGTCGCCGGTTTTCTCGTTAATAAAGAAGTTCCCGTCGTTCAGGTCCTGATAGCTCAGGCCCTTCCGGTGTAACGCCCGAAACCCGTTCACGATATTAAGGGCGGACTTTATCACCATTTCGGTAGAGGAGAATTTAACCCTGTTGTTAAGGATGTCCGAGAAGTCCGAAAACTCCGGGGGGCGGAGGTCCATAATGTAGCCGAAGCTGTCCTCTTCCTGTTCGGTGAGGCGCAGGGGCCACAGGAACTTCCCGTCAGGAGAGCCCATCTCGATATTCGCCCGCAGATTTTCCCAGAAGTCGTCTTGTTTTTTAAACCGGCAGGTATACCATTTGAGGGCGTACCGGTTCTCCTCTATCGTAACTTCATAGACAATACCCTGGCCGCCCTCCCCGATCTTTCGTACAATCTCCGCCCGCCCCCCGTCAGCCAGGGTTATGGTATCGCCTTTCTTAAACGTTCTCATAATGCTCTCTGTTACTTAGTTTCTTACCGCCTCCGGCCCGCCTCCGGCGGTTTCAAAAGCCTCTTGCCCCGCGCCTGTAAGCAGTCAGCGTCCGCTTTGCGCCACGCGCCTCTGTAAGCAGTCAACAACCGCTTTGCCGCGCTCCGCAGGAAGCTTTGTGCCTCCGCCGCCGGCGGGCCGCGCTCCGCAGGAAGTTTTTGTGCCTCCCGCCGCCGGCGGGTTACACCCCAAGATTAAGGGCGCCCTCTTTTTTGAGCTTGAAAATGTATTCGGCGTATTCCCTGTCGGTCATAGCGATATGGGTCAGTATCCAGTCCCGCAGGTACCGGACAAAGGCGTTGGGTACGAAGGTCTTCCCGGCCTCAAACGCCCGCACCTCTTCAAAAACCTGCCGCACAAATCCCTCGTGATCCTTTTTATGCTGGGCGATCTTCGGATACTTCACCCCCTCAAGGATTTTCTCCTCGGCGGTGAAATGAAACTTCACGTAATCAACGGTGCTGTGGACAGCCTCCTTAAAACGCGCCCGTGCCGCCTCATCCCCCTTGCGGCAGGCCTCATACAGCTCGTTGGTCAGGCGGAGCAGTTCCTTGTGCTGCTCGTCAACGACGGGAATGCCTATAGCGTACCGGTCATCCCATTCAACAAACGCTTCTTCCGGCATACGATCCTCTCCTCTCTCTCTAAAAAGTATTGCTACTGACCGGGCCGTAAGCCCGCGCCGCCTCACCCGTTTAAGTTCCCCTCTTTCTTGAGCTTCATAATGAAGTCGGCGTAATACTTGTCCGACAGGGCGATGTGGGTCAGTATCCAGTCCCGCAGGTACCGGACAAAGGCGTTGGGAACAAAGTTCTTGCCGCTCTCGAACTCCTTCACCCCCTCAAGCACTTTCAGTATAAAGCTCTCATGCTCTTTCTTGTGGCCCGCCAGTTTCGGGTAGTTCACCCGATCCATAAGCTGCTCCTCGGTGGTAAAGTGGAGCTTCACGTAGTCAACCACGCTGGGAATAGCGGTCTTGAAGTTCGATCCGGCTGCCGCGTCCCCTTTGCGGCACGCCTCGTACAGCTCGTTGGTGAGCTTAAGCAGCTCTTTGTGCTGTTCGTCAATGAGCGGAATGCCCACCGCATACCGCTCCTCCCATTCAACAAAAGGCTCGTGCGTCATAAAAGACTCCTTTCCTTAATCTACGGCGGCTTGCAGGGCGCCAAGTCGTTTCATCTTAACGATGAAATCGCCGTATGCGCGGTCCGACACGGCGATGTGGGTCAGTATCCAGTCCCGCAGGTAGCGGGCGAATGCGTTGGGTACAAACGCCCTGCCGCTCTCAAACTCCTTCACGTCCTCAAGGATCTGCTTCACAAAGGTTTCATGCTGCCGTTTGTGTTCCGCGAAGTTGGGGTATTCCACCCGTTCCATAAGCTTTTCCTCATCGGCAAAGTGCAGCGCCACGTACTCGACGGTGCTGTGGATAATCTCCTTAAAAAGGTCGTCCGCGTTCCGCTCCCCGCGCCGGCACCCCTCAAACAAACGGTTCGTCATCTTAAGAAGTTCCCGATGTTGTCCGTCTATGTGCGGAATGCCCACCGCATACCGCTCGTCCCAGGCCACAAAATTTTCTTTTTCCATCACAGCCTCCCCGTCTCCGACGGTTCCATAAGCTTCCCGCGCAGCGCCGGTAAGCTGTCTCCGCCGGCTTTGTCGCACTCCGCATGACGCTTATGGAACAGCCGGAGGCTGCCCGCGCCGCGCCTCTAAGCGGTCAACGCCCGCTTTGCCGCGCTCCGCAGGAAGCTTTTGTGCCTCCCGCCGCTGGCGGGCCGCGCCGGTAAGCTGTCTCCGCCGGCTTTGTCGCACTCCGCATGACACTTATGGAACCGTCGGAGACTGGCCGGCGGCGGCCTTTTTCCGCGCAAGGATAAACACGCTGTACTGCTTGTCGCTTACCGCGATATGGTTAAGTATCCATTTCTTAAGAAAGTCGACAAACACATAGGGAACCGCTTGCCCGGCCTCAAACTTCTTTGCACCCTCGATTACCTCTTTGACAAAGCCCTCGTGCTGTTTCTTGTGTTCCTTGAAATCCGGGAACTGGGCGTTGCTCATAATCCGCTCCTCCGCGCCGAAATGAAACTTGATATACTGCACGGTGCTTTGAATGACTTCCTTAAAGGACGCCCGCGCCTGCTCGTCCCCCTCAAGGCATGACTTGTAAAGCTCGTTGGTCAGCCTGAT
>JAITHR010000222.1 GCA_031279895.1 Spirochaetaceae bacterium | reverse complement strand
CGCCGCCCCAAAACCACGCGGTCACCAAGCGCCGCTTCCAAACTGTCGGAGACGGCGCGAGAGCGTAGCCGCGCCTCAACAGCAACCAGCGAAGTAACCGGACAGGGTGTTGCACCATTTACAAACAACAGGCGGCCATGTTTGAAACAGCCGGAGGCTGGGCGGCCTTGCTGTGCCTCCCGCCGCCGGCGGGTTGATTAAAGGGGCGCATTGTTTTATACTTACTCATAGGTATTCAGTATTTTTGTCAACAGGCCTCTGTCTAAAGGCAGGGGTTTTGCGGCGAACAGGATAGGAAAAAGGTATGGAGTTTGAAGTTACGCGCAAAGACGGCGGTATCACCATCACGGTAAAGGGGAAACTCTCCGCCGGTAACGCGGACGAGATGCAAAAAGCGGTCGAGGCCGCGATAGCGGAGTCCAACAATATCGTAATAGACCTTAAAGACCTCGTTTTTATCGCGTCCGCCGGATTGCGGGTGCTGGTGCTGGCGCAGAAGAAACTGAAAGCGGCGCAGGGCAAACTGGCAATACGCAATGTAAAAAGCGAGATTTTTGAAGTGTTTAAGATTACCGGCCTGCATTCGATATTGGATATTTCCTAAAGGCTGCCGCGGGTTTGCCCCCGAAAGAGGTTCTGATGGGTGAACATGAGATAACCGTACCCGCTTCAGTGGAGGAACTTGACCGGCTGCAGGCGTGGGCCGAGGAGAAAACCGGCGGGTGTTCCGATGCGGCGCGGTCACAGCTTGCGGTGGTTATCGAGGAACTTTTTGTGAACATCGCCCGGTACGCCTATGCGGGAGAAACGGGCGAAGTGGTTGCGCGGCTTGCGGTGCGGGGAGCGGACGTGGTTATGAGCTTTGAGGATCAGGGCGCGGCGTTTAACCCGCTTGACTATCCGGCGCCGGACCCGAACGCCGCGCTTGAGGAGCGCGGAATCGGCGGGCTGGGGATTTACCTCGCACGCGCCATGACCGACCGGCTTTCCTACCAGAGAATAAACGGAAAAAACCATCTCTCGTTTTCTAAACGTATAAAGCCCTAAAACGCCCCCTTCGGGGATCTCCCGCGCCGCGAGGCTTAAGGGCGGTCTTAAATATGACGATTATTGAACAAAAGTACCATGTGTTTCACATGAGTTCAGGAGGAATCCTTATGAAAAAGTGGTCCGCGCTCATTTTAAGCGCCGCCCTATCGGTTGCCGCGCAGGCTCAGATAAAACCAACCCTGACCATTTTGCCGTTTAACGGAAAAACCGGCGAGGAAGAGGCGGTGGCATCCCTTCTTTCCCAGCAGCCGGAACTTAATAAAACCTTCGCGCTCGTGCCGTGCGCGGAGACGTTCAGTCAGCTTGCGGCGGATATAGAGGCCGGAACCTATGAAGAGGCGGCGGAGATCGCGTATGAGGCGCGGAGCCGCGTTACGTCCGATTTCGCGGTTATCCTGTGGGCCGGTAAAGCGGGCGGCGAAAACCTGTGCCTGTTTTCCATGATAGATATGAAAGACTTCCGCCAGGTCGCCGGAGACTACCGGAAATATACCCGCATACAGGATCTCCAGCGAGCCCTGCCGGATATTGCCAAAAAGATGCAAAGCGGGACCGCCGCGCCGCCTGACCTCCCGAAAGTCTCGGCGCTGCCCTTCGCCGTGCGTCCCCAGACCGAAACCGACGGCACGGTCCTCTTTCAAATGATGAACGCCGAGCTTGTAAACAGCGGGCTTTACGCGGTGTATCCCTGGGCTTTGATGATAGACTCTATTGCGCGTAACCGGAACGTCCGGTATGCCAACGGCATGGCGGAACCTGCGGATCTGCGGGACTTCGGGCGGAAAGAACAGGTCAAATACGCCCTTACCGGCGCGCTTTTGAACATGGAAGCCAGCCGCCTCTTTATAGGCTCCCTTGTCAATACGGAAAGCGCGGATTTGCTGAACGCCGGCCAGATAGAGTACGCCGGCATACACAGCGACTGGGAACCGCTCTCGCGTTTCGCCGCCCGTCTCGCGTCCCCGGGCGCGCCGAAAACGCCGGAGACCTCCCGCATCGGAATCCCCGGCGCCGGAAAGCCCGGGCTCCCGTCCTCCGGCGCGTTCGCGGGAACCGCGCCGCCGCAGGAGAACGCGCCGCCGCCGGCCCTGTCGGTCGGGAGCGGTGCCGGAAGAAATCCCCCGCCTGCCCGGTCCGTGCGCCCCGGCGAGGCGCGGCGGCACAAGCCGACCCTGGCGATTCTTCCCTTTACCGATAAAACCGGCGGGGATCAGGAGACGATTATCATACTGCTGGCCAATCAGCCGGCGCTCCGCAGCCAGTTCACGGTGCTTCCGTGCGCTACCAACTATCAGAGCCTGGCCTGGGACATTCTGTTTAAGACGTATGCCAATCGGGAGGGGATTAACGCGGAGATACGGAAGCGGCTCAACGTTGATTACACCCTTATCGTGCGGGCAGAGAAAGTGGGAACCGGTAACGCGCTTCTGGCGTCCCTCGTGAATATGCGGGATCTCCGGCACATCGCCGGCCATTATACGCGGTACGGTGCGGCGCGGGAGGTGGTGCAGGGCCTGCCGGATCTGGCGCGGGCGCTCGGCGAGGCCGCCGGCAAGACGCCGGACCCGAACCTCCCGCGCCTTACGGTGCTTCCGTTTTATACGCCGGTCAAAGGCCGGCTTGAAGAGCGGGACGCGGATATGCTCTTTCAATACCTTACTATCGAACTTACCAACAGCGGGAAATACGCGGTGTATCCCTGGGACCTTCCCGTCCAGACCCTTATAAGCGACTTCGCCATCCCCTATTTCGGCATCATCGACCCGGAGCGTATCACCGCCTTTGGAAAGGCCACCGGCATACCGTATATGCTTACCGGCGACCTCCTTAATTTGGGAACCGGCAGTCTCTTCATGTCGTCTATCGTGAACACCGAAGACGCGGGCGTTCTGGTTCGGGGGGACCTGGAGTACCGCGTACTTATGGAAGATCCGAAAGCCCTGGCAGCCCTTGGCAAACGACTTGCCGCGGGAAACGCCGCGCCGGACGCGGGGGACTCATGGGCGGTCTCCCGCGCCGAACCGGTTACTCCGCCGGCGCCGCATATTCCCCGGCAGGCTCCTCCGGGCGGGCGGCTCGTCAAAATACCCGCGGGAACCTTTACGATAGGAACGCCTGCCGCCGAGGTCGGGAGAGACGGCGACGAAGTCCGGCGCCAAACAAACGTGCGGAGCTTTTACCTTGGATCCCGTGAGGTAACCCAGGAGGAATATGCGGCGGTGATGGGGGTAAATCCCAGTTACTTCAAAAGCCCCACCTCCCTTGAGTATCCGGTTGAACAGGTAAGCTGGTTCGACGCGATCGAATACTGCAACAAGCGGAGTGTTCAAGAGGGGCTTGCGCCGGTGTATACGATAAATCAGGGAACAGTGGTCTGGAACGAGCGCACAAACGGGTACCGGCTCCCCACCGAAGCGGAATGGGAATACGCCTGCCGCGCCGGAACCGCCTCGGCGTTTTACACCGGAGCGCGGTTTGCCGCGGAAGACGGGAATTACGACGGAACCTATACCTATAACGGAAGCCAGACCGGTGTATACCGGGAAAGAACCACCCCCGCCGGAAGTTTCAAGCCCAACGACTGGGGCCTGTATGATATGCACGGCAACGTGTACGAGTGGTGCTGGGACCGCTACGGGCCGTATACCGATGATGACGCCCTGACGGTTTCCACAGACCACAGGATTATCCGCGGCGGGAGCTGGTACAGCGCGCCGCGTTACCTGCGTTCCGGCAATCGGGCGCAGGCAGCGCCGGATGCGCGGGCCTATTATATGGGCTTTCGGGTGGCACGAAGCGAATAGGCGCGGCGCCTAGGCGCGGTATTCGGCGCTGAGTTTCTTTTCTTTTTCAAACCGCTCCAGCGCCAGCGTAATAAGCCGGTCAATAAGGCTCGTGTAGGAAACCCCCGAAGCTTCCCACAACTTGGGATACATACTGATACGGGTGAACCCCGGCATGGTGTTAATCTCATTAACCAGCAGTTCCCCGTCCGGCTTGAGGAAAAAGTCCACCCGTGAAAGCCCTTCCGCGTTAAGCGCCTTGAACGTCCGTATTGCCAGATCCTGCGCCGCCTTTGCGCACTCCGCCGGTATCTTCGCGGGAATATCGAGAAACGCGCCCCGCGCATCCAGATACTTCGCGGTATAGGAGTAGAACTCGTGGGAAGAGACCACCTCGCCCACCAGAGACGCCGCCGGCTCTTCGTTCCCCAGCACCGAACATTCCAGTTCCCGCGCCTTAATGTACGCCTCGATAATGATTTTCCGGTCATACCGGAAAGCGCCGGCAATCCCCGCGTGATACTCGTCTTCAGTATGGACCTTGCTGACGCCCACCGAAGACCCCATGTTGGCGGGCTTCACAAACAGAGGCAGCCCCAGCGCGTCCGCAACGGACGGAAAATCCGGCGGCCTCTCGTGGGATCTGACGGCAACAAAGTCTCCTATGGGTATTCCCGCGTCCCGAAGGAGGCGTTTCATCACCTCTTTATCCATGCCGACCGCGGATCCCAGTACGCCGGATCCCACAAAGGGAATATCCGCCAGTTTGAGCAGCCCCTGCACGGTGCCGTCTTCACCAAAAGGCCCGTGGAGTATGGGAAATAGCACTTCAACGAACCCCTCCTCCGCACAAGTTTCCATATTGGTAAGCGCGCCGCGGCTTTGCGGAACGAGCGCCACGGGCCTGCCTGACTCGCGCTCCCCCGCGAGGCGTATCCGCGACGGGTCTTCTGGATGGAGGAGAAATCGGGAGGCGTCATTGAGGAGCCACCTTCCGGATTTGTCAATGCCGATAAGCACCGGCTCATATTTTTCGCGGTCTATGGCGTCAAACACGTTCTTGGCTGACTGCAAAGACACTTCATGTTCAGCGGATTTGCCGCCGAAAAGGATTCCCACCTTTATTTTTTTGTGAGTAGTCATAACGCACTCCTTAGCCCCAGCATACCGAAAACCCCCGGCCTCGTAAACCGTCCGGCTGAAAAAA
>JAITHR010000220.1 GCA_031279895.1 Spirochaetaceae bacterium | reverse complement strand
TCTTTATCATAAACATATCCGCCCAGATGGTGGAATTGGCAGACACGCCAGTTTCAGGTACTGGTGCCGCGAGGCTTGGGGGTTCAAGTCCCCCTCTGGGCAATCCTATCCGGTTCACCTAACCCCCTGCCTTCAGCACGGGGTAGCAGCCAAAGAAATAATAATCGATGAAATACATAGTTATTCCGCCTTTGCCCGCTTAAAGCCGCGCCACGGGCCGCTGTTTAAAACAGCCGGAGGCTGGCCTCCGGCGGGCCTGGGGATAAGAGCGTTACTGCCGGATAAGCGCGGCGCCCGGGGGGAAAGCGTTTTCCTCAAGGAGCGTGGTTCGGGAAAGCCGCACGGTTTCGAGGTTCACGCACCCAAGAAACGCGCCGGCTTTGATGACGCCCACACTCGGCGGGATCACTACCAGCGTCAGGCTCCGGCACCAGCCGAAGGCGTTTTTCCCGATGGCGCGTACCGAGTTCGGGATTTCTATGCGCGAAAGGCGGACGCACCCGTAAAAGGTCCAGTCTTCGATAGTTTCGAGCGCCGCCGGAAGGGACAGCCCGCGCAGCCGGACGCACCCGTAAAACGCGCCCTCCCCGATGCGCCCTATGCTTGGGGGCATCTCCACCTCCGTAACCCCCCGCGCTTCAAAGAACGCCTCCCGCCCGACAGCGGTCACCGGTACGCCGTCAAACGCGGCGGGGATAACGACCCTGCCCGCGCCGCCGAGGAAGCGGACAACCGTGCCGGTACGCGATACCGTGGTTTCTTCCGTCCCCTCCGTTTCCAGCGCGAACCGAAACCCGCCCGCCTCCTCCTGGCCCCGCACCGGCGCCGCGGTTACTGCCAGGAGCGCCGCAAGGACCAGCGCCGCGCTGCTACGCATCTTTTTCTTCCGTTTCACGCGCCGTTTCTCCGGCGTGTCCCTGTTTTTTGCGCCGTTTCCGCGCCGCCTCAAGACATTCCCGCCGAAACACCGCCACGGAAAGCCCCGGATGCATAATCTCCCGCCTAAGAAGCCGGGCGTTCTCTTCGATACGCTGCTTTTTTGCCTCAAGCTCAAGGATATGCTCCGGCGGAACCCCAAGCCCGACGAGCAGAGCCCGCAGGCTCTCCGACGGAAGCACCGGATCCTGACATCCGGTCATGGCCACGCTGCTGTTGTCAAGAATAATAAGGGTCATCGGCGTATCTGAGGCCGCCGCGTCAATAAGGCCGGTCATGCCCGAATGGAGAAAGGTGGAATCCCCGATAATCCCCAGCGCGTAGGGGATGCCCGCGTCAGCCGCGCCCCGCGCCATGCCCACCGACGCGCCCATACACACGATAGAATCGACAGCCTCGTAGGGCGGGAGCGCACCCAGGGAGTAACACCCAATATCCGCGTTGATACTGAGCGGCGCAAGCCCCGCGCCTGCCAGAAGGATAGTCTCGTAACTGTCCCGATGGGGGCAGCCCTGACAGAGCTGGGGCGGGCGCGGCGGCAGGTCCGGCAGGGTTATACCCCCGTCGGAGAGGATATTCTTTCGCGGCGCCAGCCCCAGAGCCGCCCGCACCGTGTCCGGGTCAAGCTCCCCGTCACGGGACACGGCTCCGGTGAGGCGCCCCGAAACACTAAGGGGAACAGGGAGGATACCCCGAAGCCGCTCCTCGATAAAGGGCTGCCCCTCTTCGAGAACCAGCACCCGCCCCGCCCCTTCGCAGGCTTTACGCAGCAGGTCCGGCGGCAGGGGGTACGCGCCGATGTGGATCCGCGTGGGCGCCGCCGCAAGGTCGGCCTTGTTTTCCTCGTAGTAATTGCCCGCCACGCCGGAGGTAAGCACCACAAACGAGGGGTCCTCCCCCCATTCGATCGCGTTGGCCTTGTGCGTGGCGGACCACTCAAGAAGTTCCGGCTGCCGGTCAATAAGCCGCCGGTAGCCGCGCCGCGCAAAAGCCGGAATGAGAGACCAGCGGGTTTTGTCGCGCACTTCGGAAGTCCGGTTCCGCTCCCGCGCCGCCTCGGGCGTGACTCCGGCGCGGGCGTGGCAGAGGCGGGTGGTAAGGCGCAGAAGCACCGGCATCCCGAACCGCTCCGAGAGGTCGAAAGCCTCCCGCGTCATGCGGTACGCCTCCTCCTGACTGCGCGGTTCGAGGCAGGGAACCAGCGCGAAGGCCGCGTAAAATCGGGAATCCTGCTCGTTTTGAGAGCTGTGCATTCCCGGATCGTCCGCCGCGGCGATGACGAGCCCCCCGCCCGTGCCTGTCAGCGCCGCGTTGACAAACGGGTCCGCGGCCACGTTAAGCCCCACGTGTTTCATGGTAACAAGCGCCCGCTTCCCCGCGAAACTGACCCCCAAACCGGCCTCCAGCGCGGTCTTCTCATTGGCGCACCACCGTGCGGGCGGCCCGCCCCGTTCGTGCTCGGCGATAAGAAACGCCATGATTTCCGTTGAAGGGGTGCCGGGATACCCGTAAGCCGCGCTTATTCCCGCGTGAAGCCCCCCCAGTGCCACGGCCTCGTCTCCCAGCAGCGCATAGGGCTCTCTATCCGTTTTTTCCATTTTCTCCATCCTTATATTTCCGGTACGTTTTTCTCTACCGTAAACAGCCTACCATTTTTCATTCCCCTCCGTAACCCCGCAGCCTCCGGCTGTTTCAAACAGCTTCCTGCGGAGCGGCTCTAAGCAGTCAACGTCCGCTTTGCCGCGGTATCAGGACGCTTATGGAACAGCCGGCGGCCCGTCTCCGACGGTTTCAAACAGCTTCCCGCCACGCGCCTCAAACCACGCCTGTCCGCATACCGCACTGCGCCGCGCCTGTACGCAATCGCAGCCCGCGTACAGGCGCGGCGCAAGACGCTTATGGAACAGCCGGAGGCTGCGGAGACGGCAAACAGTAACGTATCGCAGTAAACGGCGTACTATGCAAGTTCCTTCCGAGTCAAAAAGAATTCTTTCCGAAGTAAAAAGATATACTTCCGACTCCCGCCCATGTAGGCCGGACCCGCATATAACTACCCGCGCACCGCGCACGACTAAATGCGACTCCCGCACGACTATATGCGAGTCGCTTATGACTATATGCGGAGCGCGTACAACTGTATGCGACTCCCGCACGACTATATGCGGAGCGCGTACAACTGTATGCGAGTCAGAAACAACTGTATGCGGTGCGCGTACAACTGTATGCGGGTCAGAAACAACTGTATGCGGGTCAGAAACAACTGTATGCGAGTCAGAAACAACTGTATGCGAGTCGGAATCAGCTGAACGCGAGTCGGAATCAGCTGAACGCGAGTCGGAATCAGATGAAGAAGGAGCCAGTTTACACGGCGTAGAGGCGCGGCTAGGTCGCTTCGGGGCGGAGTTGTATGACCTGGGAGTGCGGCTGGGTCGCTTTGAGGCGCGGTTGGGTCGCTTTGAGGCGCGGCTAGGTCGCTTTGAGGCGCGGTTGTGTGGCTTCGGGGCGCGGCTGGGTCGCTTTGAGGCGCGGTTAGGTCGCTTTGAGGCGCGGCTAGGTCGTTTGGAGGCGCGGTTGGGTCGCTTGGGGGCGCGGCTGGGTCGTTTCGGGGCGCGGCTGGGTCGCTTTGAGGCGCGGCTAGGTCGCTTCGGGGCGGAGTTGTATGACCTGGGAGTGCGGTTGGGTCGCATAGAGGCGCGGCTAGGTCGCTTCGGGGCGCGGCTGGGTCGCTTGGGGGCGGGATTAGGTCGCTTTGAGGCGGAGTTGTATGACCTGGGAGTGCGGCTAGGTAGCTTCGGGGCGCGGCTAGGTCGCTTCGGGGCGTGATTAGGTCGCTTTGAG
>JAITHR010000216.1 GCA_031279895.1 Spirochaetaceae bacterium | reverse complement strand
ATTGTACGCGGGATTTCAATCCCGCCGGTTTATAGTAATCCAAACCATCCATTTGGATAATTCAGTATGCCACCCATTCTTAAAATTGTCAAAACGTTTCTCTCTCCCCGCCGTCTCCGACGGTTCCATAAGCGTCCTGTGCCGCGCCTGTTACCAGTCAATGTCCGCTTTGCAGCCGCTCCGCGGGAAGCCGTTGAAACAGCCGGCAGCCTCCGGCCCGTCTCCGACGGTTTTAAACAGCGTCCTGTGCCGCGCCTGTTACCAGTCAACGACCGCTTAGAGCCGCTCCGCAGGAAGCTTATGAAGCAGCCGGAGGCCCGTCTCCGACGGTTTTAAACAGCTTCATGTCCCGCGCCTGTTACCAGTCAATGTCCGCTTAGAGCCGCTCCGCAGGAAGCTTATGAAGCAGCCGGAGGCTGCGATAAACGGTAACAAACCGTATCAAACGGTAGCATACCGCACGAAACGGAGGTGTCTATGAGGTAAACGCGAGTCGGAATCATATGAACGCGGAGCTAAATCATATGAATGCGAGTCGGAATCATATGAACGCGGAGCTAAATCATATGAATGCGAGTCGGAATCATATAAACGCGGAGCTAAATCATATAAACGCGAGTCCGAATCAACAGAAAACGAGTCGGTACCGCGCCTGTTACCAGTCAACGACCGCTTAGAGCCGCTCCGCGGGAAGCTTATGAAGCAGCCGGAGGCTGCGGAGGCGGCTTGACACGACGCGCCGTATATACTACATTTTATTGAGTAGCGGCGGCATAGCTCAGTTGGTAGAGCAAACGGCTCATATCCGTTAGGTCATTGGTTCAAGCCCAATTGCCGCTAGAAACGCGGGATGCTTTGAGCGGCGCGGTTCCTCCGCAGGGCGGGATCGGCGATTTTCTCTACAAGGCGCGGGGTTCCCGAAACCGGAGGGACGCGCCGGGGGTAACATGGAGGATGGAGGATCGTATAACTATCGTACTGGATAATCGAGACCTGCTCTCTGAGGTGTGCGGCGCCAACGACGAAAACCTCAGACGCATCGAGGGGTCTCTGGGAGGACGCATCACCGCTCGGGGCAATGAAATCCGCGCCGAGGGAATGAGCGCGGCGGGTCTCGCGCACTTCAAAACAATGATAGACAATCTTACGACCTCTGCCCGTGAAGGGGAGCGGCCCTCTCTGGACTATGTGGGGGCCCTGCTTGAAACACTGCGCGGGGATCAGGCGCCGGAAAACACGGACAAAAAAGAACAGGCGGCGCGGGACCCTATACGGGATGCGGTAATTCAGATCCCCCAGGGGTTTAGCCGCGTGTATCCCCGCGGAACCAATCAGGCCGCCTATATACGCGGGATGCGGACCCACGAGATAACCTTCTGCGTCGGGCCCGCGGGAACCGGCAAGACCTTTCTTGCCATTGCCGAAGCCCTGCGCGTGGTGCTGGGAAAAAAGGCGCGGAAGCTGGTGCTGACCCGTCCGGTGGTGGAAGCCGGGGAAAGTCTGGGGTTTCTCCCCGGAGACCTTGCGCAAAAGATACACCCCTACCTCCGGCCCCTCTATGACGCGATGGAAGCGCTCGTGCCGTATGAAACCATCCGCCGTTTAGAGGAGTCGGGAACCATCGAGATCGCGCCCCTTGCGTATATGCGGGGCCGGAGCCTTAACGACGCGGTGATTGTTTTGGATGAGGCGCAGAATACCACGAAAGAACAGATGAAAATGTTTCTCACCAGGATCGGCGCCGGAAGCCGCGCCGTTATCACCGGAGACGCGACGCAGATAGACCTTCCCAAGCGCTTCGATTCGGGACTGCTCCACGCCCTTTCCCTTCTTTCCGCCATTGAGGGTATCTGCACGGCGTACCTTCATACCGGAGACGTGGTGCGCAACCCCCTTATAAAAAAGATAATCCAGGCCTATGACCACGCATAACCATGAAAACGGCGCGTTCGGAGACTCGCCCCCCGGGGAAAGGCCGGAAAGCTCGAAACCGGCACAAAGATTCCGCCGGTTTCCGGTTCCCGCCCTCCGCCCCGGGCCGGCTGCGGCTACCGGCGCGGCTTTCCTTATTTCCCTCATCGTCGTTATGAACGCCATACACGGCGGCGGCGCTTCAGACGGGGACACCGGTGATTTCGAGGCGGGAAAAGTCGCGGAGCGGGACGTCATCGCGGAACAGACCGTCTCGTATATCGACGAGGGGGCCACCAGGGTCAGGCTCGAAGCCCAGCGGCGTCTGGTGCCGGCGGTCTTTATCTATTCGCCGGAAATAACCGAAAAGGTCGCCGGGGACTACGGGCGGTTTTCCGAGTTTTCCCGCAAATGCTTTGAGGAACAGGTGTCGCTTGAGGGATACCGGCGCCAGGTGTCGGCGGAGTTTCCGGGACTTTTTCTTGCGGAAGACCTGGAAATCCTCTTCGAGTCTTCGGATCAGGCGGAGACGCTCCGGTTGGGCGGCGCGCTTCTTGAGCATTTCATGGAAGAGGGTATCTTCGCCCTCCCCGCGACCGGCCTTGAAGAGTTCAATCCCGACGCGGTGGAGATACTCCGCGATTCCGGCGCGCGGACCGGTCGGGAACGGATCGGGTTTAACCGGATTATTACCCTTGCCACCCTCTCGGGTGCCATAGACCGGTACGTGGCCGAGGGATTTCCCCCGTCTTTCAGGATAATCGCCGACGATTTACTTAAGCCTTTCATACGGGAAAACGTCTTTTTCTCCGCGCAGGACTCAGGCCGCAGGCTCGCCGAGGCGGGAGACGCGGTGGAGCCGGTGGTTAAGTACATAGAACAGGGGAAACGGATTATACGCAAAGGCTTTATCGTAACCGACGACGAGATGTCCCAGCTTCGGGCGCTTAACGCGCCCGCATTGCTGGATCCGCGGATTATTATCGGCCAGATCCTTCTCTTCCTCCTCCTCTACGGGTTCTTCGTGTTTCTGGGAAGCGCGAAGCTCGTCGGGCGCTCGCTCTCCGACGCGGAGATATACCTCCTTTCCGCGCTGACCGCGCTCTATATCATAGGCGCGGCGCTGGTGAAAAACCTCTCCTTTAACACCGAAATCTTTCCGGTTTCGATTGTCCTTCCCACCGCGCTCGTCATCATGCTCCCGTCCCTCCTTATCGGCCCGCCTCTGGCGCTGGCATGGGCCCTGGCGCTCCCGCTGGGGGCGTTTCTTGCCACCGGATTCGACCTCCCCGCCTATACGTTCGCCCTGGTTTCCGGAGTCGTCGCGTCGTATACCCTGCGCCGCGCCGAAAAACGCATGGATCTCGTGAAGGCCGGTCTCATCATAGCCGGCGCCAACGGCGGGGCGGCAATCGCCGTTTTACTCATAAACGGCGCCGCCACTTTGGGGGATTATCTTATTATTCTGTTCTGGGCCGCCTTTAACGGCGCGGCGTCGGGAATGCTGGTGCTGGGTATCCTGCCCCCTCTGGAACACGCCCTCAACGCGGCCACCGCCTTCAGACTCATCGAGCTTTCCGACCTTAACGCCCCGCTTTTGAAACGACTCTTTACCGTCGCTTCCGGCACCTACAGCCATTCTATCATGGTGGCTAACCTCGCTGAGGCGGCCTGTCAGGAGATAGGCGCCAACCCCCTCCTTGCGCGGGTGGGCGCGTATTACCACGATATTGGCAAGATGGAACAGCCGGAGTACTTTGTGGAGAACCAAACGTCCCATAACAAACACGACGATATTCCGCCCGCACTGTCGGCGGCCATCATCCGCAGCCACGTGCGTATCGGGGTGGAAAAGGCGCGGAGCCTGGGGCTTCCAGAGGAAGTAACCAACATCGTGGCCGAACATCACGGCAACTCGGTTATCACCTGGTTTTACACCAAAGCCCTGGCCGAAGACCCCCAGGCGGATCCCGAAGAGTTTTCCTACCCCGGAAGTCCGCCGCGCTCGCGGGAATCCGCGGTGGTTATGCTCGCCGATGTCTCCGAGGCCGCGGTTCGGACTTTGGAAAACCCCACGCCGGCGCGGATTGACCAGTTCATCCAGCAGCTTATCAACGCGAAAGTCGAACACGGTCAGCTTGCCGCCTCGGAGCTTACCTTCCGGGACCTTGAAACTATAAAACGCGCCTTTGTACAGGTGCTGGCGGGCTATTACCACTCGCGGATAAAGTACCCCAAACTGCCTCCCAAACCCCGGGCCTCTTCTGATACGGAAACTCAGGGGGGCCGCGCATGAACCGCGTTGCCATAAGATCCGAAGAAGACCCTTTGCCTCTGCAATCCGAATCGGCGGAGCGTTTTATCCTTACCGTATTGGACCGCCTCGAACATGACCGGTGGGACCTGTCGGTTTTGTTTTGTCGGGACACGTACATCCGAACACTCAACAGCCGGTTCCGGCACAAAAACGAAGCTACCGACGTATTGTCCTTTCCGTTGGGAGAAACCGTCGAGGAAGCGGGGGAGATCCGGTACCTTCCCGGAGACATTGTCATATCTCTGGAAACCCTCGCGGAAAACGCCCGCTATTTTAAGGTCCCGCCGGAAGAGGAACTGCGGCGCCTCCTCATTCACGGAATTCTCCATCTGGCCGGCATGGATCACGCCACGAATGCCGATATCGAGCCTATGCTACGACTCCAGGAATCCCTCATGGCGGAACTGGCGGAAGAACGGATACCGCTCCGGCTCGTATGAAAGACCGTATGAAAGAGGGATCTTTTCTGTCCGGCCTGTTCCGGCTTTTTAAAAAGCGCAAAGAAGCTATAGACCAGAAAATCTACCAGTCCCTTGAGGCGGATCGGAAAGACATGATTCGGGGGGTGCTGGAGCTTTCGGAAACCACCGTCAAAGAGGTAATGGTTCCCCGAATCGATACGGTCTTTCTGCAAATCGACGCGCCTAAGGAGGAACTGTTGACCTGTATCGCCAAAAGCGGGCACTCCCGTTTTCCGGTGTATAAAGAAACGATAGATCACGTCATCGGCATTTTATACCTGAAAGACGTGTTGACCGGCCTCCTGCGGGGCGACGACTTTGATATTCAGCGGCTCGCCCGAAAGCCTTTCTTTGTGCCCGAATCAAAGCGTATCGACGGGCTGCTTCGGGAACTGCGGAGACGGCGGGTGCATATCGCGGTGGCGGTGGACGAATACGGCGGGGTTTCCGGTATCGTGTGCATGGAAGATATTATAGAAGAAATCATCGGAGACATTCAGGACGAATTCGACCATGAGATCGAAGCCATCCTTCCGGTGGGAGACGGCTCGTATATCTGCGGGGCGCGGGTAAATCTGGCGTACCTCTCGAAAGAAATCGGCGCGGCTTTTCCGGTTGAGGACTTTGACACGCTTGGAGGCTTCGTGTTTAACCTGTTCGGGAAGATACCGGTAAAATACGAGAAAATCGTGTATAACGGCCATGATTTTATCATTCAGGACATGGACGGGCATAAAATTCGCACGGTAAAAATTATTGTTAAGTCAGGCGTCCTTAAATCGGACGTTTCCAAAAAGGAGGACCCCTTATGATTCGCGGGTTTTTTCTTCGTATCGCCGGCCTTGCAATCGGGCTGTGCTGCGGCGCTTTTCTCTACGGGCAGAGCAGCCGGCCTCCGAACGCCGGCTTGTATTACGATAAGGGACGGCTTTCCATTCTGGAAGAAGACTGGTACGCCGCATCCGAATCCCTGCTTGAATGTCTGCGCCTCAATCCGGCGCACGCCGAGGGAACCGCGGCTTTGGCCGAGTGCTACTATGCTCTGGGTGAATTCGATCAAGCCCTGTCATGGACGCGCAAAGCCCGTTCCCTTGCGCGGAGTAACCTCAGCCTGGCCAATCTGGAAGCCTTCTCCCTTATCGGACTGGGGCGCCTCACCGAGGCGGCGTCGGTTATCGCGGACGTGCTGACGCGGGAGCCCTACAACAAAGAGGCCCTCTTTGCCGCCTCCGAACTGGACATCGCCCGCGGGCGCCACGGAGACGCGGTAACCCGCTATCGGGAGGCGGTGCGCCGCTACCCCGACGACCGGAGGCTCCTCATCTCTCTGGCGCTCGTGTTAGGCTCCCTTGGGGAAACGGAAAACGCCAGAACCTATATCGAGCGGGCCATTGCCCAGCATCCCCAGGATTACCGCGTGTATTACTACGCGGCGTACCTTGACGCCAAAGCCGGCAGGCTGGATACGGCTATTACCTACGCGGAGAGCGCCTTGTTTTTCAGGCCCGGGTACGCGCCGGCTTTCTCCCTTCTGGCAAGCCTCCGGTATCGGACCGGCCAGTTCTCCGAGGCGGCGCGGCTGGCTGACGAGGCGATAGGGCTTAATCGGCGGGACATCGGCTCGTGGTATCTCAAAGGCATGGCCTATCGCGGCATGGGGCGGAAAGCCGACGCGCTTTCGGTCCTCTCCGCCGCCGCGTCTATTGACGGGCAGGACGAGTTCGTGCGCGCCGCGCTGGAAGACGCGCTCCTTACCGAGACCAATCTGGAAGACCCGCGCCGTTCCCGCTGGGCGCTCTGGCATTTTAACCGCGGGAAGGACTACGGGAAGCGCAATCTCATTGAGCAGGCCCTTTTTGAGTACCGGCGGGGTCTCCGGCTCAATCCCTACGCCGCTGAAAGGCAGGAATACGCGGAGCTTCTCCGTATTCAGGGGTATCCTGCGCGGTATTTTGAGGAGCTGCGGTTCATGCGGAGTTTGGGGCTTGGGGATAGGGCGGTGCAGGATGCGCTTGAGACCTATGACGCGCTTTTGGACGAGGCGCTGTACCGGCGCTGGGGGGTTTCTAGTGCGGAGACGGTCAAGGGGCACTGGAACATCGCGGTTTTCTCTCTGGCCTCCCAGTCCAGTTTTTACCACGCCGACGCAGGGGCCGCCGCGTCGGTGTACATAAAGGATATTCTCGTCCATGAGCGGAACATAAACCCCATGAACCTTGAGCTTCCCCAGCCGTCTTTTTCCCATGCCTTCCGCCAGGCGCGGGAAGCCGGCGCGGACTATTTTCTTATCATATCGGTTTCTGAAAACGAGCGCGACCTTTCTCTTAAAGGCGAACTTTTCGTAGGCAGAACCGGTACGCCCGCCGCGGCCTTTACCGCGTACCGGACCGGTGCGGACCGGCTGCGGAACGCGGCGCGGGGCATTGTGGAACGGCTCGCATCCACCCTCCCGTTTCGGGGGGAGCTCCTCCAGTACCGCCAGGGGCAGGCGCTGATTGACAAAGGGCGTCTTGACGGCGTGGAAAACGGCGCGGTGTACGCGGTGGTGAAGCAGGGGCAGGCCCTTATCCGCCATGAGGGAATCGGCCTTACCTATTCTCCCGGGGACGTGGTGGGAACCCTTGTTATCGAAGGGCTTGACGAGGAGGT
>JAITHR010000120.1 GCA_031279895.1 Spirochaetaceae bacterium | reverse complement strand
TTAAGAAAGCCGTTATAAAGGGCGGTCTGGTTGCGTTTCTTCGCGTCATCCATCTCCGCCGCCACCCTGTCCGCGTAGGTTCCGGCGTCGAGGGATACGAGGGTTTCGGCGGCCAGTATCCTCACCCGATCGGAAACCTTCCGCTCCCCGAAAAGCGCCGCCAGAATCTCCGCGCTCTCGCCGTTCCCGATAGCGCCCAAAGCTTTGACTGCCTCGTCCTTTACGGCGGGAACCTCGTCATATTCGGCGCGGTATTGGAGATAGGGAACCGCGCCGGCGAGTTTCCGCTGCCCCGCGGCCTTTGCCGCGCCGATGCGGGCGCGGTAATACGAGTCCCTGAAACTCTCCAGAATTGCCGCGTCAACCTCCTGACCGGAGAACGGGCCCAAAGCGCCGATCGCGGCGGCGCGGACATTCGGGTCCGAGGCGGCAAGCGCGCCCAGAATAGGCGGAAGGCCGCTCTGGTCCCCGATTTTTGACAGCCCCTCAACCGCGGCCATTCGTACCACCGGACGCTCTTCGTTATTTTGCGCGATTTCGGAGAGCAGAGGGAGTGCGCGGGCGGAGCCGGTCTCGCCCAAGGCCGCCACGATTTCCCACCGGCTCTGGTCCGGCGGGTTCCGGTTGGTATAAAAATCAGAAAGATACTCCGCCACCTGATCCTTACCGGCGCCGCCCTGACAAGCCCGGCCCAGAGCGCGGAACGCCGCGTTCATGTACCGCGCCTCGTCAGCGTCAAGAAGCTCCTCCAAAGGCGCCACGGCCTTTTCGGCCCGCACTTTCCCCAGGTAATCAATCGCGGAAAGCACCGTCGCGTGGGCTTCGTCGTCCCGCTCCGTTACGGCGCGGAGCGCCCGCTCTTCCAAACCGGTCTTGGCGCGCTCCCCGAAAAATCCCAAAAGGCCCGTGAGAATGTTCTGGTTGCGGGTGTTTTGGGAAAGGGATACCAGCTCCGCCTCAAGCCGCGCATCCGTAAGCCCCTCGCTCTCGCCCTTCAGCGTCTCGATTAAAGAGGCTATCTCGGTCTCGGTGCCGTACTTTATGGTATCGAGCCGCTTGTCCTCCTCGGATTTTCCGGCGCTGATTTCCACGCCCCACAAGGCGCCGGCCAGCAGAAAAAATACCGCCGCGTATCGCATATTACGTTTCTCCTCCCTCGTATTGTGCTAAAAACGCCTCCTTAAACGCAAGAAAGCGGTTTTCCATTACGGACTGCCGGGCTTCCCGCACCATTCTCTCTATAAAATAGAGGTTATGGTAGCTTGCAAGCATGGCGCAAAGTATCTCCCGGGTCTTATGAAGATGCCGCAGGTAGGCTCTGCTATAGTTCCGGCAGACTTTGCAGCCGCACGTTTCATCTATCGGCGCGAAATCGCGCTCGTATTCGCTTTTTTTAAGCGCTATGGTCCCGTTTCTGGTAAACACGTGGCCTATGCGGGCGGTTCTGGTGGGAAGCACGCAGTCAAACATATCGATACCCTGCTCAACGGCCCAAAGGATGTAGCGCGGGGTCCCGATGCCCATAACGTAGCGCGGCTTCTCCCACGGGAGGAGGGACGCGGTATAGGCGAGGTACTCGGCAAAGACCTCCGGCGGCTCCCCCACCGAAAGCCCCCCGATAGCGATGCCGGGGGTATCCGCGTCAATGGCCCGCTCCGCGCTCTGACGCCGCAAATCCTTGTAAAAGCCGCCCTGCGTAATAGCGAACAGCCGGCCATCGTACCCGCCGCGAACCTTATCGAGCCAGAGCGCGCGGGCGCGGTCGAGCCACCGCGCCGTAACCTGCACCGCATTTTCCGCGGTGCGGTAGTCCGTTTCCCAGGGGCTGCACACGTCAAGCTGCATCTGTATATCGCTTTTGAGGGCGCACTGGATCTCGACGGTACTTTCCGGTGTCAGGGTATGGGTTGACCCGTCAATAGGGGAGCGGAAGGTTACCCCCTCGTCATGTATTTTTCGGAAAGGCGCCAGAGAGAACACCTGAAACCCGCCTGAGTCCGTGAGGATATTCCCGTCCCAGCACATAAAACGGCGCAGCCCCCCGGCGGCGTCGATAACCTCCGGTCCGGGGCGGAGATACAGGTGGTAGGTATTGGAGAGGATAATCCCAAAGCCTATCTCCTCTACGTCGGAGACGGTAAGCGCTTTGACCGTCCCGTTGGTTCCCACCGGCATAAAAACCGGCGTGGGAACCGGTCCGTGGGGCAGGTTAAGGACGCCGGCGCGGGCGCGGCAGGCGGTATCGTGGTGGCACAGGGTAAAAAACGGTTCGGTCATAGGCTCTTCATTACGGCGGCGTCATGGATTCGCGGCACTTTACCGCCCCTTTGCCCTCTAACATACTGAAATCCCCCTCCCCACGGCAACCGGCGGCGCCGGAGGCACAGCATGGCCGCCTGTTGCCTCCAAGTAGTGCAACACCGTGTCCGTTGGGCGGGCTGGCCACTGCTTAGGCGCGGCTACGCTTCGCGTAGCGGCGGACGGTTTGCAAGCAGCGCGTGATGGCCGCGGGTTTAGGGGCGCGGCGTGGTAAACGGACAGTCGTGGTTCGGAGCGCTTCGCGGGAAGCTTATGAAGCCGTCGGAGACGGGCCGCGCCTGAGTAGCACTGACGCGCTCACCGGACAAGGTGTTGAACTCCACCGAAACTACTGGGGGACCTGCTGTTCGTCCCGCGCCGCCGGCGGTAGCGGGATTTCTCAAGGTATGGTAGACTGGACAAGAGAAAAACTCGTTACAGATAAAGGAGCGTATTTTTTATGGATGATTATAGAACGATGTATACCCATGAGTCGGATTACGACAGAGCCATCGAGGAATACACCGAGGCGATCGGGCGCGATCCCTTTGACGCGGTACCGTATCTCTGCCGGGGCAAAGTCTATGCCGCGCAGAAAAAGTATGATCAGGCGATTCGAGACTATGACCGCGCTATCGGCATGACGCCGGATAACGCGGTGGCGTATATGATGAGAGGCGACGCCTGCCTTGCCCGGAAGCGTTACGACGAGGCTGTCGAGAATTACGAACACGCCATCAGGATTGACGATAACCCTATTTTCCGTGAAATCAAGGCGTGCTCGTATTACGAGCAGGGATGCGACGCCTACGCGCAAAAGGACTACGAAAGCGCCATAGCGATGTTTCACAAAGTCCTTTCACCGAAGTTTCCCACGGCGCATCTTGGTTTGGGAATGGTGTATGCCGCGCAGAAAAAGTATTCCGAAGCCCAAAAACATTTCGATAAAGTGCTTGAAAAAGAGCCGGACAACGCCGCCGCGTACCGGTATCGGGGCAACGCCTATTTTGCCCTTGCCTCGGATGATACGCAGAGCCAAACCGCGTTCGGCAGTATACAGGCGTATCGGAAAAAACTTGAGGATTACAAGGACAGACTGGCCGCCTATAAACAACAACTCGACGAGATAAACAGGCAAGCGCTCGCGGAGTATACCAGGCAGAACCAGCAGAAAAAGGGACAGGCCGTAGAGGGGTACAAACGACAGCTTCTGAGCGGGCATAGGCAGGATATAGAAACCTACGAGCGCCAGATTAAAGAAGAATCTGAAAAAGATATAGCTGCGTACAAAGACATAGCCATGGATAAATTCAAAGAGCGGTACGGCGGAGATACCAAGCGGTACGAGCAGGACATCAGCTGCTATGAAAAAGAGGTTCAGAAGCAGGGAGCGGAGAAACGCGAGGCGTTTAAGGCGCAGCTTCTTGAAAGCCACACCCAAGACATAGCCGTTTATGAAAAGGATTTGGAGGAAAAAAACAGCCAGGAAGCCGCGGTCTATGAAAGTAATCTGCACAATCAGCAGGGTATAAAAGTCAGGGAATACGAAAACACCGATCTTATTAAGGAATTCCCGCTGGTTAATTGTTGCAGGCGAGCCCTTGAAGATTACAACCAGGCCATCGTCTTCAACGCGAACTACGGGGGCGCTTATTACGATCGGGGGATGTTCTACTTTACTACCGAAGAGTACGGCGCCGCCGCCGCGGACTTTCAAAAGGCGCTGGAGATAAATCCGAATGATCCCAACGCCCGCTATATGCTCCAAAAGGCAGAAAATAAACAAATTACCCCCGCACTCCCGGCCTGAAACCCGCAGCCTCCGGCTGTTTCATAAGCCCGCCAGCGGCGGCGGCACAAAAGCTTCCCGTGCCGCGCCTGTAAGCAGTCGTTGACCGCCGAGGGGTGCAACACAGGAAGCCGCCGGAACCGTCG
>JAITHR010000212.1 GCA_031279895.1 Spirochaetaceae bacterium | reverse complement strand
TCCTCCTCGTCGTCTTCCCAGATATAGATGCCGCCGATACCCGAGGCGAATCCCCACGTCCGCTCCCGTATCTGCGCGGAAAAGCCCCGTCCCGAAAAGTTCGAGCCGTCGGAACGCCGCATGGCCACTTCCTCTTCGGCTCCTCCGGTAAGGATCCGCTCCTTGTCCTGCCAGTCAAGCCATGCCGTTTCGATAACAATATCTTCGGAGGAAACCTCAAGGCGCACCCCGTCCTTAAGGCGGATATTACCGGAATCAAGCTCCACCGACGCGGCGCCGGCAGTTCCCGCGGCGCTTACCTCCTCACCGCGCTTCTCAAACTGCTCGAAAGAAAAACGGGTAATCTCCATAAGATGCCGCTTCTCAAACCGCTCGGCGCGTTCCGCGGTAAAACGCGCCAGCGGGTCCCCGTCCCGAACCCGCACGTATTCCACGTCCCGCATAATAAGGTCCGGCTGGTCGTCCGATGCCGCCGTCTCCTCACCGTAATCAAAAGAACAGCCTGTGAAAAGAATGCCCGCAAGCGCGGCGGCCAGCACGCGGGCGGTGCGGGAAAAGCCCATGCCCTACCCCTTCCCCTTCCGATCCCGTGCGGCAATAATAAAATCCCGAAAGAGCGGGTGCGGCGCCACGGGCTTCGACGAGAACTCCGGGTGAAACTGCACCCCCACGCCCCAGGGGTGATCCGGCCACTCCACGGCCTCAACCAGCGCCCCGTCCGGCGTCAGCGCGCTTATGCGCAGGCCGGATTCGGTCATGGCGGCGCGGTATTTGTTGGAAAACTCGTACCGGTGCCGGTGCCGCTCGAAAAGACGCGCCTCCTTGTACGCCGCGAACACCAGCGTATCCGGCGCCGCGGCGGACTCGCTCCTTCCAAGACGCATGGTCCCGCCGAAATCGGTAACGTCAAGCTGCTCCGCAAGCAGGCTCACCACCGGATGGCCGGTCTCCTGACAAAACTCGGTGGAATCCGCGTCCTTCCAGCCCAGAACCTCCCGCGCCCACTCGATAACCATGATTTGCATCCCCAGACAGATACCGAAATACGGCACGCCCCGCGTCCGCGCCCAGGATGCGGCGCGTACCATCCCCCCGACGCCCCGTTCCCCGAACCCGCCCGGCACGAGAACCGCGTCAACGTCCTCCCCGCCTTTCCCCAGCACCCCCTCGGAATCGGGCGCGGCCTCAAGAGCCGCGGAGTCGATTTTCGCAAGCGCCACCTCCACGCCGGCGGCAAGGCCCGCGTGAAACAGCGCCTCGTACACCGACTTGTACGAGTCGTGGAGTTCCATGTACTTCCCCACAATCCCCACCCGCACGCTCCCGCGCCGCGCCCGGAACTTCTCCATCATGGTATACCAGGGCTTGAGGTCCGCATGGCGGCTTTCGACCCGCATCTTTCTAAGCAGCACCTGGTCGAGCTTCTGCTCGAAGAAGATAAGGGGGATCTCGTAGATGGTGCCGGTGATATTATACGAGGTAAACACCGCGTCCGGCTCCACGTTGGTAAAGAGCGCGATTTTCCGTCCGGTGCTCTCGTCGAGCATAACCGGCGCCCGGCAGATGAGCAGGTCCGGCTGGATGCCCTGCTGCTGCATGGACTTGACCGAATGTTGGGTGGGCTTTGTTTTGAGTTCCCCGCCCGGAACTTCGGGTATCAGCGTAAGATGCACCGAAAGGGCGTTTCCCTCGCCGGATTCGTGGATGAACTGGCGGGCTGCCTCCAGAAACGGGACCGACTCGATGTCCCCCACGGTGCCGCCTATCTCCACGATAACCACGTCGGTATCCGCGTCGGCCACGGCGGTAATGCGGCTTTTGATTTCGTCGGTAATATGGGGGATAACCTGTACGCAGCGGCCCAGGTACTCCCCTCCCCGTTCCTTGCGGATGACCGCCTCGTAGACCTGGCCCGTGGTAATCGAGTTTTCCCGCGAAAGGGAGCTGTTCGTGAAGCGGGCGTAGTTGCCCAGATCAAGGTCGGTCTCCGCGCCGTCGTCGGTAACGTATACTTCGCCGTGCTGGTAGGGACTCATGGTGCCGGCGTCAACGTTGATGTACGGATCGCATTTCACCATCCTCACCGTAAGCCCCCGGCCCTCAAGCAGAGCGCCTATGGCGGATGCGGCCACGCCTTTACCGAGGCTTGAACACACCCCGCCTGAGACAAAAATGAATTTCTTCATGCGAACCTATTATCCCGATACGCGCCTTTGAACACAACCCCGTCGGGCGGGCGGCCCTAGAGCGCCCGGAAACAGAGGCACTTGAGATAGCGGGACTCGTCGTAGCCCACCAGAATCGGGTGGTCCTCCGCCTGATACCGGAACGCAAGCTCCGTAAGCCTGCGGCCCGCGTCGAGCGCCGCGTCCGCCACTACCGCCTTAAACGTCTGTTCCCCCACGGCCTGGCTGCACGAACAGGTAATAAGTATTCCCCCGGGACGGAGGCGCTTCAGGGCCTGGAGGTTTATCTCCTTGTACCCTTTAAGCGCGTCCCCCATGGCGGCGCGGGACTTGGCAAACGCCGGCGGGTCCAGAACGATACCGTCAAAGAGCGCGTCCCGGGACCGGGGAAGATCCCGCAGAAAAGAAAAAACATCCGCCCGCACCGTCTCAATCCGCGCTTCCACCCCGTTAAGACGGGCGTTCCGACGGGCGGTCTCAAGCGCCGGCGCGGAAAGGTCAACAAGGCACGCGGACCGCGCGCCGGACCGGAGCGCGTGCACCGCGAAGCCGCCGGTGTAGGAAAACGCATCCAGCACCCGCGCATTTTCCGGCATGAGCGTGGCCGCAAGGTTCCGGTTCTCCTTCTGGTCAAGAAAATGGCCGGTCTTCTGCCCGTCCTCGATCATAACGAGAAAGGGCAGCCCGTTTTCAAAGATAACCGCGCCTTCCGGCGGAAAGGACCCCTTCATAACCCCCTCCCGCTTGGGAAGCCCCTCAAGGATCCGCACCGGCGCGCCGGATTTCTCGATAATACCCGAAGGCGGCCCGCCGAGTTCCCGCGCCGCGACCTCCTCAAGCGCCGCGATGACGTCTTCCCGCCGGCTGTCCATGCCGAACGCGAGAAACTGGATAGCTATCCACGATTCCGGCGGGCCCAGCGCCTCCAGCGCCCGCTCGAACGTAAGGGGCGCTTCCGCGGCCAGGGGTTCCGCCTTGCCGAAAGGCCAGCCCGCGAACCGGTCGATGATAAGCCCCGGAAGAAAATCCGCCTCCGCGAACACGAGCCGCGCGGACCGGAGCGCGAGGTCATGTCCCCGCCTTCTTTCCAGCGCCTGCCGTATGCGGCGCTTGAAAAAGCCCCGGTCAATCCCCTCTTTCGACGGGCTGTATATCCGTGCGATGATTTTCGAGTGCGGGTTCGCCAGAGCGCGTCCCAGGTAGGTCTTTCCCGCGCTCTCCACGTCGGCGGTTTCCCCGGGCTCAAGGCTTGCGTCCCGCCCCCGCCCGTCCAGCACCAGCGCAACTTCGTTGTCATAGACCCACGGGTGTCCCGCGAGTATCCGCCGCTCCTCGCCGGCCTTCAAAATAATACGTTTCATGGTAGCATTCCTCATAGTGTTCATTTCGCGGGAACCTGTTCCCGCCGGGTAAAATTTACGCACAGATGGGTAAATTTTACCACCGTCTCCGACGGCTTCAAAAGCGTCCCGTGCTGCGACTCGAAGCAGGCGGCGTCCTCTGTGAGCGCGTATCAGGACGCTTTTGGAACCGCCGGAGGCGGGCCGGAGTCCCGCGGCAAACCCCCGGAGTTTTGGGGTTCAGACGTAATTCCAAGCCTTTCAGACTTACGTCCGAAGTCAAAAACAGTGATGTTCTACGATAAAACAGTGATGTTTCGGGACAAAACAGTGATGTTCCGCGATAAAACAGTGATGTTCTGGGACAAAACAGTGATGTTCCGCGGCAAAACAGTGATGTTCCGCGGCAAAACAGTGATGTTCTACGGCAAAACAGTGATGTTCTGAGGCAAAACAGTGATGTTCTACGGCAAAACAGGGATGTTCTGAGGCAAAACATTGATGTTTAGAGGCAAAACATTGATGTTCTGGGACAAAACATTGATGTTTAGAGACAAAACATTGATGTTTAGAGACAAAACATTGATGTTCTGGGGCAAAACATTGATGTTCTGAGGCAAAACATTAATATTTCGGAGTAAAATAGTAATGTTTCGAGCCGGTCTTGCGGGGGGTGGAACCGTCTCTCCCTACTGATAAACCCCTTGTACTGTAATGAATTACAAGCGTCCTGATACGCGGCTCACAGCAGACGCCGCTTGCTTCGAGGCGGTGATGTTTCGGGGCGGCGCATGGTAAGCGGAATACGCCGGCTTTGTGCCGCATGGCAGGAAGCTTATGAAACCGCCGCAGCCTCCGGCTGTTTTAAACGGCTTCCCGATACCGCGGCAAAGCGGACGAAGACCGCTTTCCCACGTTTTTCTTAGAAATCCGGAGTTTTACCCCGAACCGCCAGTCATTTGCCTCGAAACACCAGTCTTTTACACCGAACCGCCAGTCCTTTACCCCAAAACACCGGTCATTTACCCCGAAACACCAATCCTTTACCCCGAACCGCCAGTCCTTTACCCCAAAACACCGGTCCTTTGCCCCGAAACACCAATCCTTTACCCCTAAATATCAATCCTTATGCCTCAGAACATCAATGTTTTGTCTCAGAACATCAATGTTTTGTCTCAGAACATCAATGTTTTGTCTCA
>JAITHR010000032.1 GCA_031279895.1 Spirochaetaceae bacterium | reverse complement strand
GGAAGCAACAGGCGGCCATGTTTAAACAGCCGGAGGCTGGCCGCGCCTGGGCAGTAGCCAGTGAAGTAAACGGACAGGGTGTTGCACCATTCGGAAACAACAGGCGGCCATGCTGTGCCACCCGCCGCCGGCGGGGTGTTGCACCATTTGGAAGCAACAGGCGGCCATACTGTGCCTCCGGCGCTACCGGCTAGAACAGGCGGAGGCTGTAGGTGTATAGTAGAGGTATGGTTGCTCTTGTGAGGGCCTATCGAGCCGGGCGTAACGCCGGCTTACCTTTTACCTTTTTTACCTAAGGAGCCGCTATGAAAAGCGCACACACCTATATGGATCTTGGCACTCTGTTCGATCAGATCTTCGAGGCCGCCCAGGATTTTACCGATGAGTTCCACCGCAGTTTCGATCCCTTTAACCCGACAGGCCGTTCCCCCTGCGGACGGCACAACAGGCCGTTCTTCGATGAAACCGTCGACTATTACCCCAACTACTCCTATCCGCCTATGAATGTCTCCATGACCCACGACAAGCGCATGATCTTTGAATTCGCCCTTGCGGGCTTCGACGAAAAGAATATAAGCCTCTCGTTTCAAGGGGATTATATGATCTTCTCCGCCCGCATCGAAACCGAAGAGGAACAACCGGAGGACGCGGTTCCCGAAGCGCGTGTCCGCTACTTCAAGCGGCGCCTCAAGCTGAAAGACATCGAGCGGCAGAAATACTACGTGCCGCAGGACAAATACGCCCAGGAAAACGTCAAGGCGGTCTTCCGAAACGGCATCCTCAAGGTGGTTATCCCCCCGAAAGCCGAACCGGACCAGAACGAGGGGATAAAGATAGAAATCATCAAAGAGGGGGACTAGGGAGACCGGCGGCTGCGGGGCGTACCGCTTATTCCACTGTTACGCTCTTGGCCAGGTTACGGGGCTTGTCGGGATCGTTCCCGCGGGCAACCGCGCAGTAATACGCGAACATCTGGCCGGGAATAACCGAAAGCAGGGGCGAAAGGCGGTCCTCGGTCTGCGGAATGGGGAACACCGCAGTCGCGATCTTTTCAAAGGCCCGCTCCCCCGCACCCTCCCAGGTAATAACCAGATTCGCCGCGCCCCGCGCCGCCGCTTCCTGTACGTTCGACGCCACCTTGTCAAACAGGCGGCGCTGCGTGGCTATGGTTACTACCAGGGTCTCCGCGTCAAGGAGCGCGATGGGCCCGTGCTTTAACTCGCCTGCGGCAAACGCCTCCGAATGGGTGTAGCAGATCTCCTTAAGCTTGAGGGCGCTCTCAAGAGCCGTCGCGTAATCGCACTGGCGCCCCATGAAAAACACCTTGGTCTTGTTGAAGTAACGGTCGGCATACTGCTTTATACGATTTATACGATCCGCTCCCCCGCTTTCCCCGTTTCCCCTGATGACGCGCCGCGCCTTTTCGGGAATATCCCGCAGCGCCGCAACGTACCTGCGGAAGTCGGAGGGCTGAAGCGCGCCCCGCGCATACCCCAGTTTCAGCGCCGCCAGGTACACCGCCATAAGCTGGGTGGTAAAGGCTTTGGTGGAAGCCACCGCGATTTCCGGGCCCGCGCGGGTATGCAGCACGAAGTCCGCCTCCCGCGCAAGGGTCGAGCCTCTCGTGTTGGTAATCGCAAGCACCGACGCGCCCCGGGCTTTCGCAAGACGCGCCGCGGCCAGGGTGTCCGCGGTCTCACCGGACTGGCTTATGGCGATAAAGAGGTCGCGAGGGTCGAAAATCGGGTCCCGATACCGGTACTCAGAGGCAATGTCCGCCTCAACCGGCACACGGGCGAACCCCTCGAAGGCGTACTTTGCCGCCAGCGCCGCGTGCCACGCGGTTCCGCACGCCGCGATGACAATACGGGGCGCGTCTTTCCACCTTTCAAGCGGAACGTCCCCCACGTCTATATCCCATTCCCCGATAGCGGAAAGAGAGGTATCCGGCACGAAGCGTAAACCGGGGCCCAGGGTATCGGCCAGCGCCCGCGGCTGCTCGTGTATCTCTTTAAGCATGAAGTGCGGATACCCGTCCTTTTCCGCAGCCGCCGCGTCCCAGTCAATACGGCAACTCCGGCGCGTTACCGGCTCCCCGTCTCCGGTAAAGAGCGCCACGCGGTTATGATAGAGCGCCGCGACCTCCCCTTCTTCGAGGAAATACACCTCCCGCGTGCGGCTGAGGAGCGCGGGAACGTCCGAAGCGAGGAACTGCTCCCCCTCCCCAAGGCCCACGATAAGCGGGCTGTCTTTACGCGCCGCCACAATCCGGTCAGGCGCGTCTTCGGCAACCACCCCCAGGGCGTATGACCCGTTAAGGCGTTTCATGGCCGCCATGACCGCGCCTGCGAGCCGGTCGGGGTGCGCCGCCGGCACTTCCTCGTAATAGTCGTAATAGTAATTGATAAGATGCGCCGCGACTTCGGTGTCCGTGTCGCTTTGGAACGCCGCGCCCCGCGCTTCCAGCCACCCCTTGAGTTCCCGGTAGTTTTCGATGATGCCGTTATGGACCACCGCGATTTTTCCGGCGCAGTGCGGGTGGGAGTTACGGTCCGAGGGCGCGCCGTGGGTGGCCCAGCGGGTATGCCCGATGCCCGTGCTTCCTTGAAGGGCTCCTCCCCCCCCCTCTCCTTCAAGACGCTCTGTTTCAAGGCGCTTTTCAAGGAGACTGAGGCGTCCCTGCGTTTTGCGGACGTGAAGCGCCCCGTTATGGACCACCGCGATTCCCGCGGAGTCGTAGCCGCGGTACTCAAGTTTTTTCAGGGCCTCCAGGAGTATCGGAACCGCCTGTTTGTACCCGATATAACCGGCAATGCCGCACATAACGTTTCGCTACGCCCCGGACCCGCAGGCGGAGAAATCGTCGAAATACACGAGGCTTTCCAGGGCCAGCCGCTCGCGGTGCTGTTCCGCGGGAACCGCGTCGTCAGCGGGGTAGCCTATGACAAGGAACGCCGCGGGAACAAGGTGCGCGGGGATTTGAAAGTGCGAGACCGCCTTCCGGGGGTCGAAGGACATGACCCAGGTGCTTCCCAAGCCTATGTCGGCGGCTTGGAGCATGAGGTGGGTGGTAACGATGGCCGCGTCGGTCATGCCGCTCTGCTGGCCGTCGTACTTCCGCGTCCAGTCCCGCCGCGTGTCATAGGCCGTAAGGAGCACGAGCGGCGCGTTGAAGCGGTAGGGGGTGCAGTCGTCCACCTTTTTGAGGCCCGCCTCTTTGGTGATGACCAGAATGCGGTGGGGCTGGCGGTTTCCGGCGGTAGGGGCAATGCGGGCGGCGCGGAGGAGGCAGTCGATTTTTTCCTGTTCCACCTGCTGGGTTTTGAATTTCCGCACCGAGTAACGGGCAGCGGCAAGCGTATCGAAATCCATGGTTCTCTCTCGGTCTCCTTTTCGTAAAAGTATAAGAGCATAATAGAACCACCCCCACCCCCCCGTCAACCCGCCGGCGGCGGGAGGCACAGCATGGCCGCCCAGCCTCCGGCTGTTCCGGCAAGGCCGCAGCCTCCGGCTGTTTCAGCATGGCCGCCTGTTGCCTCCAAGTGGTGCAACACCGTGTCCGGTTAGCGGGCTGGCTGCTGCCCAGGCGCGGCCCGTCTCCGACGGTTTCATAAGCTTCCTGAGTTGCGGCTCAAAGTAGACGTTGCCCGCTTTGCCGCGCTCCGCAGGAAGCTTATGAAACCGCCGGAGACGGGCCGGAGGCCGGAGGGAAAGGAAAGAGGGGAAGTATGCGTTTAGTATGTCTTGATCTTGAGGGAGTGCTTATTCCTGAAATCTGGATCGCGTTTTCAGAGACCACCGGCATAAGCGATTTTAGAAGAACCAC
>JAITHR010000010.1 GCA_031279895.1 Spirochaetaceae bacterium | reverse complement strand
TTGCCGCGACAGGACTTACGGGTCAGCCCGTCGATACCCTGGCCGGGACGTTCGGCATTGACAAGAGCGAGCCTCTCGTCGGCGATACCATCACGGCAACCCTCGCGCCCACCACGCCGGCGGCCATTGACGCCACGACGCTCGTGAAGTACCAGTGGTATACGGGCACCTCGGCAACCGCCATTGACACGAAGATTACGAGCGCCACCGCCGCGGCGTATACCGTGGTTACGGGAGACCAGGGCAAGTACCTCAAGGTTGAGGTCAGGGTTATCGGGTTCCACGGCATCAAGGCCGCGGCAACCAACGCGGTGACCGAAGGCAGCGGGCCGCAGATTACCGAAAAAGATTCGGCGGCTTTCGCGGTAACAGCCGGGGACACGGCGCTGAAAATTACCGGCACCACCACGACCGCGTCGTTTAAGGACGGTTCGGGTATCAAAGTGTACATCAAGGACAACGGCAAAGAGGCGCTTATCACTGACGCGACTCCCGCGCCTACCGGGTACACTGCCCCGAGCGGTACGGCGGTGCTTATCGCGGAACATGACGCCACCAGCGGGAAGCCGGTGCTGTGGGTGAAGGGACTGACCGCGGCGGCCACTCCGGTTGCAAGCGGCAAACTCATCTCCGGCACGGCGGACATTACGGTCAAGATTGCGGTAGGGGCGCAGGACGGAGACGTGGGCGCGGTTGCGGCGCCGGTTTCCGGCGTCGCTACGGTAATTCCGGCGGGAACATACGCCATTAACGGGACCGCCGGTTCCGCGGGCCAGATAACCCTGGTAAGCGGTTATCAAATAACCTATTTTTCCAGTGCTAGCGGCGCTAGTCAAGTACAAAACGCGCCGGTTCCCGCTGCTAACGACTTTAACAAGCAGATTATCGACGTGCTGACCACCGCCACCAGCGGCCTTGTGGCGGACGACAAAATCACCGTTGACGCCAAGGGCATAATCACCGGCGCGGAAATCGTGGCGGCGTCGCCCACTACGGCCAAAATCAACGCGGTCCTTGCTCTGCTTGACACGACCCTCGGCGTGGACGGCGCCCCGGACGACGACGTTACGGTGCCGGCTGGCGTTACGCTGACCATTGCGGCAAGTAAGAAGCTGACCATCCCGGCAAGCAAGACCCTGACGGTGAGCGGCACGCTTGCGGTAGCGGGCATCCTCGCGTGGACGAACAATACCGCTGTGCTTATTATACAGGCGGGCGGCGAAGTTACCGGCACCGCGGCAGCCGCGTTCCACGCGAAAGCCGCCACCACCACCGGCGCCGATCTGGCTCTCACCGTAACCGCCGCTTCCGACCCCACCACCGCGACCGGCTGGACCAGCAGTAATGCCACAGCTCCCGCTTCGGTCGTACTTACCACCACCAGCCCCGCCGGCGCCCCCGGTACGGGATCGGCGTATGTTCTTGGGAACGCAAGCTTTGCCATAAATAACTGCACGACTGGCGCGGCAGTCACCGCGGTAACCAGCACCGTAGGAACCCCGGCGGCAGGCGGCATCAAAGCCGGCACCGGCACCGCGGTAGTGATTATCGGTTCCGCCTAAACCGTAACAGGCGCATAGCCTTCTAAGACAAAGGCGCGGTTCCCCCACACCACGGGGGCCGCGCCTTTCTTTTACTTGGGGGAACCAGTTCCCCCAAACCCCCCGGTAGCGGCTTCCTGCGCCGCGCCTCGAACCACCACAAGCCCCCTTACCGCGCACAACAACGCACAAACCGTCGCAAGTTGCGCGAGAGCGTAGCCGCGCCTGGGCAGCACTGACTCGCTAACCGGACAAGGTGTTGCACTACTTGGAAACAACAGGCGGCCATGCTGTGCCACCCGCCGCCGGCGGGCGGACAGGGTGTTGCACTACTTGGAAACAACAGGCGGCCATGCTAGAACAGCCGGAGGCTGCGGGCGGGCGGAGTATTTTTTGACAAAGCCCACGGGACGGTAGGTCATCTTTGCCTGACGGAGGCCCTCGTCGCCCAAGTCTTGTTCCCGATTGATGTGGATAATATGGTCGGGCAGGGAAGAGGCGAAGTTCTGGTTCATAAACTGGTAAATCCCCTTGTAGTCGTCAATGCCTTTCTCAAAATGCACCGCAAAAGCCCGCCCCTGCGCGAGGGGCTCCCCTAAACACCACGCGGCAGGCCGCCCGTTTACATAATACAGCGCCCCCTGCATACCGAGCGAAGCGCACTGTTCCAGCGCCTCCCTGGACGCGAGGTAGTCCCCGTCCTCGGCTTTGTCGTGGCGCCAGCGCTCCAGCACCCGTAGCGCGTGGGCGCGGTTTTCCGGCCCAAGGGGGCGGACTTCATAGGTATAGGCGTTGAGAAACGCGCTCACGAGATTACGCTTCTTGTGGTACTTCTTGCCCGCAAGGTCCGCAAGATCGGTGCGCAGGTAGAGGTAGTCAAAATTATCCCGATCCTCGGAGACGGAAACGCCCCATCGGGCAAGGTCGTCTTTACACGCGGCAAGCGCCGATTCCGGTATGCCCTTCCAGTAGTCGTGGGTCTCGAAGAGCGAAAGCGTTACCTCCTTCTCAGGGATAGCGGCGGGGGTCATAAAGAAACGGGCGCCGTCCCGCGTGCCGGAAATAATCAGAGCGCCCGCCGGACTTCGGGAGAGGCGGTAGGCGTAGCGGTTTCTGAAGAGGTACAGGTTGGCGAAGGTGTATTCTGAAATGCCGTCAGGGAGCTGAAAGAACAGCGGGTTAAGGTGCGGCTGCAAGTCAAGGGTTATAGGAACATCATTCGGATAACAAGGTATGGTGGTGGGCATATAGATACTATACTCAATCCGGCGCGTTTTGTCAGTCCGCCGGCGCGTTTACGGGCAGCCGGCTTTTTCATTTTTTTTCTTTCTCTTTCTTCAAAGGGGCTTTCTCGTAACGCTGAGATTAAGGTCGGGAAACACCGGCGGGGATTCCGAGGCGGCTTTGTTTTGGGATTTAATGGCGTCAAAGACTTCCTGTCTGAATACCTTGACGGTTTTCGGCGCGTCCACCCCTAAGCGGATATGGTCCCCCTGAATCTCTATGATAGAGATGGAAATGTCCTCTCCAATCATAATTTTCTCGTTGACCTTTCTGGAGAGTATCAGCATAGGCTCTCCCTTCCCGCCGCGCCTAACTCCGCAAGTACGTCGTGTTTAATTCTCCAGCGGGGATTGGTCAGGACCACCTGCCTGCCGCATCGGGTATCCCGATTGATGATAAGCGGCCCCTGCAAATTGCACGTCATAGGGCCGCCGGCTAACGGAATGGTAACGATAGCAAAGATGAGCACTTTTTCCGGGTCCGAAACGCCTATTTCCGCCATTTCTTCGTTGTCAATGTCAACTTCGTAATCGGATCTGAACTGAAAGGGGTTGATAAGCACAAAGGCCACGTCCTTGCTGTCGAGCGACTGGAGCCAGTAGAAAGGCTGCTGTTCCGCATCAAGAAGTACATAGTCTTTGCACGATTCAAAGCCGAAAAGCCCCTGTGAAAAGGTGATTTTCTGGCGTTCGTCCACCTCGATGATCCCGTATGCCTTTGTCGCAACCTTCACCGCTCGCTCCTTGTGCCGCGCATTCTTAGCGCAGGAAGTCCAATAAGGTCTGGGGCAGAATTTTGGAGGCAGTCTGAAGGGTCGCTTTATGGGCAAACTCCATCATGCCAAGATCGGTGGCGGCGGTAGCGAAGTTAAGGGAGGACTCGCGGCTTAACGCGGCGGTAACAGCGGGGATTTCTTCGTTTAACCGGCTCCACGTCATTTCGGCCCGTTCCTGCCTGCTCCCTATGTCCGCTATGCGGCTTTGTATATTGGTGAGCGCCAAATCAACGCCCCCAAGCCCCTGGGTTCCGATAAACTCGTAGTCCCCGCGGAAGAGGCTGTCCCGCAGGCGTATCACCATGTCAAAAGCCGAGCCGCCGGACACTCTGGCAGACGGGTTCCAGTTAGGCGCGCCCGGGTCCGCGTTGGCCACAATAACCCCCAGGTCTTGCAGTACGCGGGAATCTTCCCCGTCCCTGAGACGGATAAAGTGGGGGTTGGTTCCCTCAAGGGCCAATCCGTTGGAAATCGGGTCCACAAAGGCTTTGACCGGCGCGCCTGACTCGTTGATTTTTGCTACGATTGCCTGCACGCTGTCCCCGGGGGCCGCGACAATCTCCTCGCCGTCCACATAGAAAGACGCGGCTTCGGTTACGCGGTAATCCGAAGCGTCGAACGCGGAAAAGAGCTGCATATTCTCCGCCCAGAACGCCTCGCCGCCGCTTATGTCGAGGGTCGTATAGACGCCGTCGGTAACTTCCGCCTGTCTGGTGGCGCCGGCGCCCCGATATTCCACCCGAACCACCATCGTGTCGCCGCCGCCTTCAACCATGCCCTCGACCATGCGGAACGGCTCGGTAAAGGCTTTGTCGCCTGCGAAAAGCTGCCTGCCGTCCGGCCCCAGGGTGTTGGAAAGGGCGACCAGTTCCTTAAGCAGCTCATTGACCTCAACGGCCATATATTTCATGTCATCCGGGCTGTAAAGCCCGTTGGCGCCCTGCACCGAAATCTCCCGAACCCGTTGCAGCACGTCGTTGGCCTGTCTGAGGTACACGTCGGTATAATTAAAATGGTCTTTGGCGTAGAGGGTGTTTTTCTCAAACCGCTCAAGCCGTGTCAGATAGGACTCGTACCGTACCGCGTGGGACGCCGCCAGGGGGTCGTCCCGCAGTTCCCGTATTCTGGTCTGCTGGGCAATTTTCGACTGTATGTGTGAAAGCCGCTCTTCCTGGCGTCTCAGATAGAACTGCGTGTCATTGTGCGGCATATTTGAAGAAACTCTCTGCATTTTTTTTCCTTTTTCCTTAGGGTTGCGTTTTTCTTTTTCTCTTTTCTCTCTCTTAACTCTTTTCTTTTACCGCGTCTCAGGGCGGGCCGCCGGTTTCCGCCGCTGGTTTTGCTCCGCGCTAGGCGCCCATCCGGTTAATAATCGTGTCGAACATGGAGTTCATGGTGGTAATAAATCGTGCGGCTGCGGCGTACCCGTGCTGGTACTTTATCATATTGGCCAGCTCTTCATCGATATTAACGCCGGAAACCGACTGGCGCATATCACGGAGCTGTTTCATCACGAGGTTTTGCGTTTCCAGCGCCCGATTGCTCTGTTCCCCCAACATCCCCATACGCCCCACCGCGTCGGCAAAGTAATCGTCAAAAGTTCCAAGCTGTCCCACCATGACGTTTGTGTTCCGAATAGACGCGATGGCAAGCGCGGCCTCCCCGTTTCCCGGGTGGGCGGGGCCGCCGTTTTCGCCAAAGCCGGAGGCCACTGAAGCGACGTCTTTGAGGAGGTCGGGATTTATCTCGATCCAGCCCGCCGGGTGGGCGATAGGCGAGGCGGCGTAATTTCCCGCGTTTCCCCGAAACGCGGCCACCGCGTCGGCGCGGGCCCAGTCAAAGGCCCCGTCGGAACCGGCGGTTTTCAAGACGCCCGCGTAGCCCGCGAGAAAATGGCCGGAGTCTTCGATATGCCGGATAACGAAATCCGGGTGTTCCCCGGAATCGGAAACCGTTCCCTTGAGGGTAAGGCGTCCGTCGCGGTTAAGACGCGCCGTTACGTCTGATTGGGAATTGTTTATCCTGGCGATAATATCGGAAACCGTGTCCGTGGGGTAATACGGCACCTCGACATTCCCGCCCGACGCGGAAAGTACGACGGTTCCCTCAAGCCCCACCTGTGCGCGGCTTTCGAGCGCGTTGGTTCCGGTAACGCGGAAGATATAGCTCGAATCATACTCCCCGTCGCCGTCTCGGTCGTAGTTTCCGTTTACGTTGGTAACAAAGCGGTGTTCGGTGAAAAAATCTTTTCCCGTGGAACCGTTTATCCCGTACCCCGCCCGATGGGTTTCGTTTACCATGTCAACGAAATTCATGGTCATAGAGTCCAGGCTCTGGATTTCCGTGCGTATCGTGTTGTCCCGAAGATCCGTCAGCGCCGCGAGGCTGCCGTTCTGGAAGTGTACGGGTTCCCGAATATCCCCCCATACAATCTCGGAATACCCTTCGCGCCCGCCGTCATCCTCTGATCCGGGGCGCGTCTCGAACTGCCTGCCTATCTGGCCCTGCACCAATACCATGCCCGCGGTATGCACCATATATTCATCCGGGTCCCGGTTGGTAACGGTAATATCAATTATAGAAGAAAGTTTGTCCACAAGGAGGTCGCGGCGGTCTAAAAGGTCGTTCGGGTTATCCCCCTGGGCCGTAACGCGCTGAATATCCTTATTGAGGCCCGCGATCTGGCGGGAAAGTTCGTTCACCCGATCCACCGTAAGCCGAATATCCTCTTCAACCATATCCTGCAGCCCCTTAAGCGCCTGATACCGGTCGTGGATGCTGTCAATAAGCGTTTTCCCCCGCTCGATGACCGCGCTGCGCGGCGCGGTATCCGCCGGATAGAGAGAAAGCTCCTGCCAGGCGTCCCAAAAAGCGTCCGTTTTCCCCCGCATCGAGTTGTCCCCGGGCTCAAGGTATATCTGTTCCATCATGCGGACATAGGGATCCCGCGTTTCCCAGTAGCCCTCGCTGCCGGCCTGGGCCACAATGCGTTTATCAAGAAGCTGGTCCCGCAGGCGCTCGATACGCGCCACCACGGGCCCCTGTCCGAGCTGTCCCGCGGTTTCCTCGCGGTTAAGACCGGGAAGATAGATAGGCTCAAACGCCGAAAGTTCCGCCCGCTGACGGGAGTACCCTTCGGTAGAGGCGTTTGAAAGGTTATGCCCTGTGGTATGCAGGGCCTGCTGGTGGGCCGCAACCCCCCGTTTCCCCATTTCTATCCCTAAAAAAGTAGAAGTCATATCTTTTTCTCCTGCTCAGAGGCTGTGGTTCACCACCACGCTTCGCATATCAATCGGAACTTTGGCTCCCCTGCGGGAATAAAACCGGTTTTTACGCGCCGGACAGGCAGCGTCAAGAAAACTGTCAACCGTGGTCCTCGCCTCGTCTATATAGTGCGCGAGGGATTCGTTTGCCATACGCACCTTGAGGGTTATCAGTTTCAGATTCCGATACAGGTCCGAAAGTTCCCGTCGTTTCTCTTCGGGAAGACGGGACGCGGCGCCGTAAAAACCCGCGCCCCGCGCCTCCCCCCGGTTTTCCAAGGGCGGTTCCGGCTCAAAAAAACGGTCGAAAAGAGCGGCACGCTCCGCTTCCAGTTCCTGAAACCGCTCCCCGTACCTGCCCATCCCGTTAAGAAGGGATTCAAAGTCGGTCCACCGCCGATTAACAACCGCGTCCCGCACCGCTTCCTGCATTGCGGCGATTTCTCCCATGATTTCAGCCTGAAGCCGCAAAACGCACGCGGCCCTTTCATCTCCCCCGACTCCGTCGCACGTAAACGCGCTCGTGTTGTCCGCTTCCATTTCATTCATGCCCCTCCCTTTATATCGGCGGCCACGCCCCGCGTATTAAGAGTCCTCCCACTATTTTTTCCCAGCCTCCTCCCAGCCTCCGCAGCCTCCGGCTGTTTCAAAAGCCTCCGGCCCCTAAACGACACAAACCCCGCCTCAAAGCTTTCAACGAACACTTACAGATACGCGCCTCTAAACGGTCAACGAACTACTTTACCGCGGTATCGGGACGTTTATAGAACCGCCGGCGGCGGCCCGCACTCCCAGGTCAGCAAATCCCGCCTCCGCGCCCCCTAACCGCGCCTCTACGCCACCCAAACCGTCCGCCGCGTTCACTAAACCGGCCTCCGCACCACCTAACCACGCCTCCGCGCTCCCCAAACCGCCCCCGACATTCACTAATCACGCCTCCGCACCCACTAAACACGCCTCCGCGTTCACTAAACCGCACTCCGCGTTCACTAATTCCGCCTCTACGCTCACTAAACCGGCCTCCGCGCCTACCAAACCGGCTTCCGCGTTCACTAATCACGCCTCCGCCCCACCAAAACCGCCCTCCGCGCCACCAAAACACGCCTCCGCGTTCACTAAACCGACTCCGACGTTCACTAAACCGACTCCGACGTTCACTAAACCGACTCCGACGTTCACTAATCACGCCTCCGCGCCCGCTAATCACGCCTCCGCGCTCCCTAATCCAGCCTCCGCGTTCACTAAACCGACTCCGACGTTCACTAATCCCGCCTCCGCGTTCACTAATCCGACTCCGACGTTCACTAATCACGCCTCCGCACCCACTAAACACGCCTCCGCACCCACTAAACACGCCTCCGCGTTCACTAAACCGGCCTCCGCGCCACCTAAACCGCACTCCGCGCCCGCTAATCTGACCTCTCCTTTAGTTGATTCCGAATCGCGTCTAGTTAAATCCGACTCCCGTTTAGTTATACGCGGGTCTACTTTAGTTACATCCGAGTCCGCATTATGGAGACGGGACTCCGCTTTACGTGTTTTTGCCTCGGAAAGAGTTCTTTTTACTTCGCTGACAGTCATGCGCGGCTCCGGGCTACGTGTCCGCGAGTCGCGGGTAGCTACTTCCGCACCGCAAGTAACCACTTCTACACCGCAAGAATGTCCTTTAGCTTCAGAAGAATGTCCTTTTGCCCCGGAAGGACATTCTTTAGCTTCAGAAGGACGTTCTTTTGCCCCGGAAGGACATTCTTTAGCTTCAGAAGGACGTTCTTTAGACTCGGAAGAATGTCCTTTTGCCCCGGAAATAACTCGTATAGTACGCCGTTTAACGCGATATGCCGCTGTTTGGTACGGTTTGGTGTCGTATTTCGCACCGCCCTAAGCGGTCGCTGTCCGTTTTGAGGCGTGGTTTGGTGGCTTCGGGGCGCGGATACGTCGCTTCGGGGCGGGGTTGGGTCGTTTTGATGCGGGATTTGCTGGCCTGGGAGCGGGTTTGTGTGGCTTCGGGGCGCGGTTTGCTGGCCTGGGAGTGCGGTTAGGTGGCTTCGGGGCGGGTTTTGGTGGCCTGGGAGTGCGGTTAGGTGGCTTCGGGGCGTGTTTGTGTGGCTTCGGGGCGTGTTTGTGTGGCTTCGGGGCCGGAGGCTTTTGAAACAGCCGGAGGCTGTGTCGCTTCGGAGCGGGGTTGTGTGGCCTGGGAGCGGGTTTGTGTGGCTTCGGAGCGGGATTAGGTCGCTTCGGAGCGCGGTTGTGTGGCTTCGGGGCCGGAGGCTTTTGAAACAGCCGGAGGCTGTGTCGCTTCGGGGCGGGGTCAGGTGGCCTGGGAGTGCGGGTGGGGTATGCGGACGGAAAAACGTGAGGGCGCGGCGCGGGAAGCTGTTTAAAACAGCCGGAGGCTGCGGAGGCTGGGAAAATAAATTTGATAAGGGCGGGGGGAATTGGCTATACTTAAAACGCATTATTGAATAAGGAGAACGCGATGCATAAAGACCTCTCATCCAGAAACCCGTTACGGCGCGGGGCCGCAGGCGGATCGAATGCGGGAATACGAAACAACAGCGGCTTATTACTGAAAATGGTAGGTCTTTCGTCTTCTTTTATGCTTCTGGTTATTTTTGTGTTCGCGGTTATGAGTATTATAAATATGCGCTCCTTAAGCCACCTTACGGCTTTGGTTATGGGGGAGAAAAAACTGGGCGGGGACATGGCCTCTTTCGGCTTTATGCT
>JAITHR010000290.1 GCA_031279895.1 Spirochaetaceae bacterium | reverse complement strand
CGGCGCGAAGCGTAGCCGCGCCTTAGTAGGAACAAGCCCGCTTAGTGGACACGGTGTTGCACTACTTGGAGGAAACAGGCGGCCATGTTTGAAGCCGTCGGAGACGGGCCGCGCCTGGGTAGCAGCCGGTAACGTAACCGGACACGGTGTTGCACCATTTAGAGGCAACGGGCGGCCATGCTGAAGCCGTCGGAGACGGGGGAAAAAAGGGGGGTGGTGTCATTGACTATCCGGTATTTTGCGGTATATACTGAAAAAATAGAATGGACACCCATGCGGCGCGGCGTGTCATCCCGTATTGCGGGAGGTTTTCGGGCGCGGCGCGAAAGGAGATTGGTATGAAACATACGCGAGGCGCAGCGGGAATCATCGCGCTGGCCGGATTACTGTTGATATGCGGCGGATGCCAGGGGATACTTGAGCAGGTGCTGGCGAACGCGCCTACCCACGGGACCGGCAGGACCGGCGGCGGGGGGCAGGCGGTGGTTGTGGTGCAGCGCGCTGACGGCGCCGGGGGCGGATCGGACAAGATGGAAGTCTTTATTGACGGGGAGTTGCGTCTGAGCCTTGGAAACGGGGAAGAGGGGCGGGTTTCGGTGCCGAACGGGAAACATACCCTTTACGCGGCGGTAAACGGGGAGCCGAAAAGCCAGCACCTGTCTTTTACGGCCAAGTCCGACCAGCTTACGTTTATTCTGAGCGGCGGCGGGGGCGGCGGGGAGGTGGCAATCGAAAGCGGCGGCTCGGCGCCTCTGGAACAGCCGCCGGCTGCGACGCCGGAGCAGGGTACGCCGCCGGTTGCTGCGGCGCCTGACACCGGCAGCGGCACGAACTACGCCACCGGATCGGGCAAGGAGGGGGTTTATATCGGCATCCTTTCTTTCGCGCCTAACGCGGAGGACATCACAGGCGGCAGTCCGGTGTATCTGGACGACGCGGGGTACGCCCAGCTTCAGAGCGCCCTTGATACCAGATACAAGAAAGTCGGCGCCCAGGGCACGTCCCTCTACTACGCGGTGCATAAGGGCCTTGCCAACCTTACGGGCAGCGCCTCCAAGTTCCCTTCAAACCTTGAGTCCGTGAACCTTCTTATATTTACCGACGGTCTTGACAACAACTCCACCAGTCTGGCGCTCCAGACCATTGAGGGCCAGGATTTCGGCGGGCGGCCCGTAAACGATTACCTTGCCTATATCACCAAAGAGATCCCCCGCCGGAAGATAGGCGGCAAATCGATCGTCTCCTATTCCGCCGGGGTCAAGGGCAACGACGTAAACGACGCGGAGGCTTTCACCAGGTCCCTGCGCGCTCTGGCAAGCGACCCCCAGAACAACTTCTTCGAGCTTTCCAACTTCTCCCAGCTCAACGCCAAGTTCGCGGAAATCGCCAACCGGCTCACCGTGATTACCAGGGACATTAACTTTGACGTGATGACCCCCTCGTATCCGGTAGGAACCAGAGTGCGGATGACCTTCGACGTTCCCAAGGGGAAGAGCGACAGCGCGTCCGCGGCGGCATCGAAACGGTATCTCCAGGGGGAAGTAACCCTCAGCAGCAACAGAAGGTACGTGCTCACGAACCTTTCCTACAGCGGCTTAAGCTCCGCCGTAGGCGGCACCGTAACCGGCGTCATGGACGGCACCGAAGTAACCTACAAGTTCGAGGGGCTCCAGGGCTACGACCCGAAAACCACCCCGAACGACATGATACAGCAGTGGTCCATGGCAAGCGACAGTAAGATATGGCAGATAAACAGCGAATACCGCGTGGGAAACGCGGTCAAAGAAACGGTGGAAAAGAAATCGACCATTATCTATATGGTGCTGGACAGCAGCAACTCCCTCTCGGACAGCGACGTTATCGCCATTCGGGACTCGGCAAAGGGGTTTGTGAAAACCCTGTACGACAAAACCCGCTAAAAACGCCGGCCTACGGCGCGTCCGGCAGGATACAAAGACGCGCCGCTATCTCCCGACTTATCCACTCCGGGTCCCTCCCTTCGGCATGAATGATAATATGGGCGGCTTTACGGTACGCCGCGCTCCGGCGCTCGTGGAGGCGCCGGTGCGTTTCCACCGGACACGGCGTCGCAAGAAACGGCGGGAGGGTTCCGCCGGCGCGTATCCGCTCCCACGCGGTCGCGGCGGAAACCTCAAGGCAGACGATACGGCCGCCGGCGCTCGTGAGAAAGGCCATGGCCCCGGGGTTGTCGCTGATGCCCCCGCCGGCGGCAACCACCGTAAGGCCCGGCGCTGCCCGGCGCACCGCGTCTTGCAGCGCGGCGTACTCCGCCTCCTGAAACCGTGCGGGCCCGCCTTCCTGATACAGAGCGCGGGGATTTTTGCCGGTCATCTCTTCCGCCAGCTCGTCAAGGTCAATAAAAACACCCCCCGCACGGAGCGCGAGTTCCCTTCCGGCGCTGGTTTTCCCCGCGTGTTTCGGGCCGGTCAGAAACAGCAGGTTCCGGTCGGCTTGTTTTCTCGTCATGCCTTAGAGTACACAACAGAGCGGGGCGCGGGCAAGGGCCGTCCCGCCGGCGGTTTCACCGGCGCCGCCTTTAAGGGTATACTGAAAATATGTGGGTAGTAACACTTTTGCTTGTTGCCGCGGCGCTACCGATTATTCCCGCCTATTGCTGGCTTCGTTTCCATAAATTTCCCCTGACCGCCCTGTGGTTTCTCCTCTCGCTGTTCTTCGGGACAGTCTCCCTCTGTATCGCCGCGCTCCTCCAGACTCGGTATTCCGGCGCGACCGGCTCCGGGGATTCCGAATTGGGGACCTTTGTCTTTACCGTTTTTATCCGCATCGCGCTGACCGAAGAGACCGGGCGGCTTCTGGCGCTCTTCGGGCTTTTCTGCCTTATGCGGGCGCGGGCTTTGCGGCGCTTTTTCCCGATGGCCGGCTGTTTTGACGCGGAG
>JAITHR010000158.1 GCA_031279895.1 Spirochaetaceae bacterium | reverse complement strand
TATGCCATGTCCGATACGGATGGTGAACGTAGTAACGCCGCAATCCATACATGGAACCATACAAAAAACGAAAAAGCGTGTTTCCAGATATTCCTTGAGCGTCTCCGGCGCGGGGCGGGCCGCCGCTGACCTGCGCGGCGGTTTCTTACCCGGCAAGGACGCTCCTCCAAACAGGAAACCGCGCAAGAGGAGAAACGCGGATGATCACAGTTCGCATACAAGACCAGAACCGCTTGGTTGAGACCGGCGAGGTACGCAAGGGGTGCTGGATAGACGCCCGAAACGTGGACGAGGCCGACCTGAAGCGGCTGGAACAGGAGTTCGGTATCGCAGGAGAGCTGCTTACCGATATTATGGACGCTGACGAGCAGGCCAGAATTGAAAAGGAAGACGGCTACACCGCTTTGATTGTGCGGCTTCCGGTGTATGACAACGATTACGAGGTATCTTTTTTTACCCTGCCCCTGGGTATCATCCTTTTTTCCGATAAAATCATTACGATATGCCAGAAATCGAGCGGCGCTTTGGATGACCTGGCCCGAAACCGTATCCGGGGCTTTAATATCAGGAACAAAAGTTCCTTTGTGCTGAACCTTCTGGGACGGGGGGCGTTCACGTTTTTGAAGGGCCTTAAGGAGCTTAACAAGCGCACCAACATTATAAAAGGGGAGCTGCAAAAGTCCATAAAAAACAAGGAACTCATCCAGCTCCTTTCTATTCAAAAGTCCCTGGTCTATTTTACCACCAGCATCACCACCAACGAACTGCTTCTCGAAAAACTCCAGAAGTCCCCGCTTATCCATTTTAAAGAGGACGAACAGGATCTCTTGGAAGACGTGGTTACTGAAAACAAGCAGGCTATCGAAATGGCGAACATCTATTCCTCGATACTGACCGGAACCATGGACGCCTTTGCCAGCGTTATTTCCAATAACCTCAATATCGTGATGAAACGCCTTACGATTGTTTCCATCGTGCTTATGATTCCCACGCTGATTTACAGTTTTTACGGGATGAACGTGCGCCTTCCCTTTCAGGAGGCGCCGTTTACGGTCTGGGCCATTACGGGTATCAGCCTTGCGGCCTCGATTACCGGCGCGATTTTCCTTAATACCGACCGGAAGCGCCGGAAGAACCGGACGAACATCAAATCGCATATATAGGCGCGAAACAGCCGCGCCCTTGCCATCGGTTACTGGTTGACGGTATAATCCTGCGATTGATTACGGTAAAAAACAGTGAAAAACAGTGAAAAAATATGAAAACATACAAAGGAACACCATGGTGCTGAACAAACAGGACGAAATCGTACTTGGATTTATAAAAGAACTCTGCGCGGATATACACGCCCGATACGCTATCGATCCCAAGGAATTCAAGAATTATAACATCAAGCGGGGCCTCCGCAACTCGGACGGCACGGGCGTATTTGCCGGCGTTACCGGTATCGGCAGCGTGCAGGGCTATCAAGTGGTGGACGGGGAGCCGGCTCCTATCGAAGGGAAGCTCTATTATCGGGGCATTGATATGCGGGACATCATCAAAGCCCATTGGAACATGGGGACTTTCGGGTACGAGGAGGTGGCGTACCTCCTCATCTTCGGGAAACTGCCCACTGAAGAGCAGCTTGTAAAGTATAACCGTATGCTCTCTGCGGCGCGCAAGCTCCCGGAGGGCTTTACCGAGGACACGATCCTCAAAGCCCCGGGCATTGACATTATGAATAAACTCTCCCGCTGTATCCTCACGCTCTATACGTTTGACGCGGCTGCTGACGACACGTCCGTAGAAAACGTGGTGCGCCAGTCCATCGAGCTTATCGGGCGGGTGCCGGTCATCATCGCCAACTGCTACGCGGCAAAGCGCCACTATTTTGACGGGGATTCCCTCCTCATTCATATCCCCCAGGAAAACCTCTCCATGGCGGAGAACTTTCTCCATATACTCCGCAAAAACAACCAGTACACCAAAGACGAAGCCCGCCTGCTTGATTTGATGCTCATCCTCCACGCCGAACACGGCGGGGGCAATAACTCCGCCTTCGCCTGCCGCGTACTGTCTTCCACCGGCACCGATACCTACGCGGCCCTTGCCGCGGCGGTCGGTTCCCTCAAAGGCCCTCTTCACGGCGGCGCCAATGTCAAGGTTATGGAGATGTTCGACGATATACGGCGCCATGTCTCGGACCCCGAAGACAAGGACGCGGTGTACGCCTACCTCTGCGCGATTCTCGACAGGCGGGCAAACGACCGCTCCGGCAAGATTTACGGGCTGGGACACGCGGTCTATACCCGCTCGGACCCCCGCGCCGAGCTTCTTAAGCGGTACGTCCGGCAGATGGCGCGGGACTCAAAGGTCGACGGCGCGTTTATCGAAGGGTTCGCGTTAATGGAAACTATCGAGGAACAGGGAATACGGGCCCTTCATAACCGGCTGGGATCCCAGAAGATACTGTGCGCCAATGTGGATATGTATTCGGGCCTCGTGTATCAGACCCTGGGCATACCGGAAGACCTCTATACGCCGCTCTTTGCCGCGGCGCGGATGGCGGGCTGGTGCGCCCACCGGCTTGAGGAGCTTGTCTCCGGGGACCGGATTATCCGGCCCGCGTACCGCGCCGTAACCCGAAAAGAGGCGTACCTCCCCCTGGGGGACCGCCCGCCCGCCCGCGGCGTCTAATACATATCAGGATGGCTTATCCGAAAGGCTTTCTTGCGCCACTCGATACTCTTGTAATAGTTGCGCTGCTTGGTTATGGCCGCCACGCTGCGAATGTGGATTTTATCGTCAGTCAGTTCTATGTCAGGATCGGACTCGATTTTCTCAACCGCTTTCTCCACTTCAATATCGTTCATGCCGGTCATGGACACGAGCTCCTTGAGACTGAAAGAAAAGGTATAGTCCCCGGTGCTTTCAACGGGTATCCGGTTTTTCTCTATCTGAATAAACAGCGCGTCGTACATACGCGCAACAGGGTCGATGAGGTCGGTATTTGCCAGATGCCTGTAGAGAAACCATATCTTGTCGGCGAGGGTCCGTATAAGACGGCTTATAATCTGCGGGTTGGAGGCGGCCACCTGGGGGAAGGTTTCCTTGCTGACCGCAAGAAGCGCGCACTCTTCGTAGGTTACGGCGGTTACGGATCGGGGCTTGGACTCAAGGATGGCCATTTCCCCCACAAAATCGCCGGCTTTAAGGATCGCAAGGAGTATCTCGCTGTTATTGACGATTTTGGTTATTTTGACCGAGCCGCTCTGAATAACGTAAAGCTCTTCGGCAGGCTCCCCTTGGGCGTACAGCACCGTGTCGGCGGCGTATATTTTCTTATTTCCCGCAATCGTATAGGGAACCGCCTTGCCGTGCGGGGTGAAAGCCGCCATCCGTTCCCCGGCGTCCCGGGCGTGTTCCCCCTGGGGGCAGTAGGCGAGATACCGCCCGTAGGCGTAATGGGCGTGGCTTAGGTTCCCGCTCTCCTCGTAAAACCGCCCCACAGCGAACAAATCCTCGGGCCTGTCCTCTTCGGCGCTGTCGTTCAGGGTGAGCTGGGTAAGCCCTTTGGTAAGGTAGCGCATACGGTTGGAGAATTGCGCCATAATGTGCATGGCCGCGAGGGTGTTGTTCTGGATAAAGGCGTCGAACTGGGACGCGGGGATGGCGGTGAGGGTTACGTCGGTTATGGCCCGGGCCGTTTCGATATGGCTGTGGTTGGACATGGCCGCCACCACGCCGAAAAATTCTCCCGGGCCGAAGACATGGCCGTCCCGCTCTTTCACCACCTCGTCTTTTCTGGACAGCTGCACCTTCCCTTCCTGAATGATGAAAAAGTGGGGGTCTTCTTTATCTTCTACCAAGATATACGAACCTTTTTTAAAGACAAGGGTTGACGGGTGCGTGTTAGGGATCATACGAAGCGTTCCTTTTTTACCAAGTTTCGCAAGTTATTACAGCGCGTTGTACTTAAAAAGTATAGTATCAACCAAAATAAATAGCAATCTTTTTCCTCCGTCTCCGACCCGCCTCCGGCGGTTTCATAAGCGTCCCGAATCGCGCCTCAAAGCGGTCTTCGCGTACTTACAGCCGCTTCGCGGGAAGCTTTTGTGCCTCCGCCGCCGGCGGGCCGGAGGCTGCGACGGTTTCATAAGCGTCCCGAATCGCGCCTCAAAGCAGTCTTCGCGTACTTACAGCCGCGGCGCCGGTAGCTTATGAAACAGCCGGAGGCTGCCGGATGCCGTAAAAGGTATACCTTTTGTCGTAAAAGGTATACCTTTTGCCGTAAAAGGTATACCGGATGTCCCAAAAGGTATACCTTTTGTCATAAAAGGTATACCGGATGTCGTAAAAGGTATACCTTTTGTCGTAAAAGGTATACCGGATGCTCCAAAAGGTATACCTTTTGTCGTAAAAGGTATACCGGATGTCGTAAAAGGTATACCTTTTAAGCTGGCCCGAGCGGGGCAGAACCGTCTCTTGCTACTGATAAGTCGTTACGCGGTAATAAGTAATAACCAGGCTGCGAGCCGCGGTAGGCACATAAGCCGTCTCCGACGGTTTCATAAGCGTCATGCGAAGCGCGGCAAAGCGGTCTTTGCGTACTTACTAGCCGCTTCGCGGGAAGCTTTTGTGCCTCCGCCGCCGGCGGTGTCCTGATATGCGCCTGTAAGCGGTCTTTGCGTACTTACAGCCGCGGCACAGGAAGCCGTTTAAAACCGTCGGAGACGGCGGCGGGGTGCTATTCGGGGGTGTTCTTTTCTTCCTGTTTTCTGTTGAGGTCGCTTTGCAGTTTGACTTCCCAGACATCCAGCTTTTTCTTAATGGTTTCCGCCTCGTAGGACTCCCCTAAGATGATATGGAGGCGGCGCAGGGCGTTCATAAAGTTAAGGCTGGCCTGAAAATCGTTTATATGGTTGGTGGACAGCTCGTAGCGCTCCCGATACCGGTCCGCCGCGTCGTTAAGCAGTTTCTTCACCAGACGCAGGTGGTACACCGTAGGCTCGTAGTTAATGGAGCGCGGGTCGGTGTTCGCGTTTATATTCTTTAAGTCCAGAATATTCTTTGTTACCGCCGCGAAGCGCCCCTCGGCCTCCACGAAAGTCCACTTCCATTTCGAGTTGTCCCGGAAAGAGTTTTCAAAAAGCTGTATGGTCAGCCCCAGTTTCCGAACCAGCCGGTACCGCTCGGCGGAATTCACCCCGTCAAGGGCGGAAACCCGCTCGTCATAATCGGAAAAAGGCGCGTCCACATAGCCGGATACGAGGTCCTCAAAGTACGACAGGGCCTTATTGATGGATTTTCTCGCTTCCCCAAGGGCGTCTTCGTTGTTTTTTTTCAAAACGGACTGGGAGATAGTGTTGAGAATAATATGATACGAGGTAAGATTGAGCATCCCGTCAACAAGAGTAAGGCGCTTTATCACCGCGCTCTCCGGCTCCTGCTGTATTTCTTGCAGTATCTGTTTTTCCCATTTCAAAATCCGGTCTATGGACGCTTTATGAACCTTTATTTTTTCCACATATTGGGAACGCTCTCCGTCAGAGGTTTTAGCCATGATTTCCTTCCTTACTGTACTTTAATTTTAATGCCAACGAACAATATGTTACCGTATTTTCCCTGTCCTTGCCAATAATTCGTCCGCGTGGGCAAGGGCCGCGTCCCCGCTGTCCCCGGAAAGCAGGCGGGCGATTTCCCGCCGCCGCTCTTCACCGCGCACGACCGCGATTTCCGTTACGGTCCGTCCGGATTCGCGCTTTTTTTCCACTTTGAAATGATTATCGGCGCGAACCGCGATGCTGGCAAGATGGGTAACGCAGAAAATCTGTTTGATTTTTCCAATTTTTGCAAGATATTCACCAATAGCGAGTGCCACCTCCCCGCCAATGCCCGTATCTATCTCGTCAAACACGAGCGTTTCAAGGGTATCCGCCTGGGAAAGCACGGTTTTTATCGCCAGCATGACCCGCGAAAGCTCCCCGCCCGAGGCAATCCGCGCAAGAGGTTTCAACGGTTCTCCCGTATTGGCGGAAATAAGAAACTCCACGTCGTCGGATCCCCAGGGCCCGCAGGCTTTTTTCCCCGCGCCCCCGCCGGCAGCGGTAACCGCCGCGGCGAACCGCCCCTCGGCCATGCCCAGTTTCACGAGAATCCCGCGTATCCGCGCCCCCAGGTCAGCCGCCGCTTTCAAACGTGCGGCGCTTAGGCCCGCGGCCCCGCGGCAAAGCTCCCCCTCAAGCGAGTCGATTTCCCCTTTGAGTTTTTCCCGCAGCGAATCCGCGCCGGCTATCCCCTCGATTTCTTTTTCCGCCCGCTCCCGATAGGCCGCCACGGCCTCTTCGTCGGCGCCGTACTTCTTTTTAAGCCGGTAGAGACCGGCAAGCCGCTCCTCCACATCCTCAAGCCGGCGGGGATCGCGGGTAAGCAGGTCGCAGTACGCCCGCAGCTCCCCGCTTAGGTCTTCGGCCTCGTAATAGAGGCTCTCAAGACGCTTGGCAAGGGGCGCCGCGTTCGGGTCAATGGACGCGGCGGCATCCAGAAAAGAGCGGGCTTTGCGGGCAAGGCCGAGTACCGATTGTTCCTTTTCAAAAAGGAGGGCCGCTGAAGCCTCCGCCTGAGAAGCCAGTTTCTGAAAGTTCCGCAGTTTACGGGATTCCGCCTCAAGGGACTCGGTCTCCCCGCTTTTGGGCGCGAAAGCCGCGATTTCTTCCACGGCGTACCGCAGGAACCCGAGCCGCGCCTCCCTATCCCGCTCCGCCGCGGAGAGTTCCTCAAGGCGTTTCTTTTTTCCCGCAAGATCCCAGAACAGCCGGTTAAAAACCCAGACCTCTTCGGTAATGCCGGCGAAATGATCCAGATACTTCCGGTGGGTTTCCGTTTTGAGCAGGGACTCGTGGTGGTGCTGGCCGTGAATATCAAAGAGGAACCCCATAAACTCCGCCAGGTCCGCCCTGGTTACCGGCGCGTTCTGCATATAAATCGCCCCTCTCCCGGTGCGTCGTATCCCCCGCCGCACCATAAGCCGCCTTTGGTCTTCCAGATCGATGCCGCGTTTCGCAAGCCACTCCCGCGCCTCCCGGTTCCGCTCGTTTACAACAAGCACCGCCGACACGCTCGCCTCGTCCGCGCCGGTTCTAATCACCTGCGCGTCCGCCTTTGCCCCTAAGAGAAATCCCAAAGCCCCCACGATAACGGACTTTCCCGCACCGGTCTCTCCGGTGAGGATATTAAAGCCCTCGTGAAACGACAGGGAAAAGCCCTCTACCAGGGCGTAGTTCCGCAGGGAAAGCTCTTCAAGCATCGGGGCCGCCGGACCACGAAAGTTTGGTACGCAAAGCCTTGTAGAACACGGCACGGTCGGAGGCAATGAGGCGGGCGTTGAAAGCCGCCTGCTTAATATACACCCTGTCCCCCGGCTCAAGGGGTTCCGTTACCTGTCCGTCCAAGGTCAAAAGCACCCCGCTCCGCTGTTCCGCCTCCACCTCCACCACCACGGCCTCCCGCATCGGCATCACGATCGGGCGGTTGGAGAGGGTAAAGGGGCAGATGGGATTGATAATGAGCGCCTCCATTTCGGGGTCGAGGATAGGGCCGCCGGCGGACACCGAATAGGCCGTGGAACCGGTGGGGGTGGCCACGATAAGACCGTCGGACCGATACTTGCCAAGGCGCATATACTCGCTCTCCACATGGAGGCGGATGATTTTGGCTATGCCCGTGGCGGAGATGACCATGTCGTTCAGGCATGAGGAGCGCGCCACGATACGGCTGTCCCGTTCCACCGTTATTTCCAGCATGAGCCTTCTCGACGCCCCGATTTTCCCCTCTGTCCAGAGGTTAAACACCAGAGCCCACTCGTCAGGCGGCACCGAGGCGATAAAGCCCAGGGTGCCGAGGTTTATCGGCAGGATAGGCACCCCTAAGGGCGCCATGGAACGCGCCGCGTACAGCACCGTGCCGTCCCCCCCGAGACTGAAAGAAATATCATAGGATCCGCCGTTCCGGGGGTCGAACTCCGGCTTTCCGGTAAAGGCGCAGGAGCAGACCGCGATGTTCCGCCGGCCCAGATCTTTGCGTATCTCGTCAGCCAGGATCTGGGCGTTGGCTTTGTGCAGGTTAATAAAGAGCAGCGCTCTTTTGATTTCGGCCATGACCATCCTTATTCGCGTAATTCCTATGGCTAGGGGAGGCTTCCGATGAGTTTTGCCACCTTCTCGACTTCGGAAGCGCCAAGACGGGGATAGAGGGGGAAGCGCACGGTTCTGAGGGAAAGGGCGTAGGCTTCGGGACACGCGGCTTTTCCGGCGGCTTCCACCAGCGTATCCTCGTTCCCGAAGGCGTTTTCCACCGGTATATCCTTTTGTCTGGCATAGGCTTTCACCTCTTTCACGCCGGTTCCGGTTGCAAGGATGAGGGGAAAGGCGTAGTGGTTATAGGACTCGCCGTCCTGCCGGACGAGCGTTTTGTGCCTTGTACGCAGGCTGGACCGAATGTACGCCTGAGCGATTTCCTTTCGTTTCGCAAGGTTCTTCTCGCTTTCCCGAAACTGGACTATTGCCAGCGCCGCGTTCATGTCGGGAAGCCCGTATTCCTTCGGAAGGTTCCCCTGATTTCTGAGCGCCGCGCCCTCCCGCTTCCGCGGGGCGAACAGCAGGGCGCCGCCGCCGGCGGTGAGCATATCCTGTTCCTCAAGACCCAGTATCGTAAGGGCGCCGACGGATCCCGCGATCCTTTCTCCCGCAAGGGTGCCGTAACTTTGGGAAATATCCTCGATAACCGGCAGCCCCGTCTCCGCAAGGGCCTCCGTGTCCGGCGCGTAGCCCAAGGTGTGGTGGATGAGTATGCAGCCGGGGGGGTTGGGGCACGCGGACAGGGCGGCCTCGATAGTGCGCCGCGTGATACACGCCTGGGACGGCGCGACATCAACGTAGCGCGGGCAGAGCCCGCTGTCTTCAATAACAAGGCGGTAATAACGGGGGGACAGGGCCGACAGAAGTACGCCGGATCCCGCCGCGAGGCCCAGGGTTTTCAGGGCCAGCGCGAGGGCCATTGCCGGACTTCTCAGGGCAACGCACTGCTCGAATCCCAGGAAATCCCGTGCGGTCCTGAGTAAAACGCGCTCTTGTTCACCGGGCCCTATCTTGTCTTCCACCAGCGCGGTCAGCACCGCGTCCATCTCCTTCCGTCTTATGGTCGGAGAATAGACTGCTATTTTCATGTCACGCCGCGGCCTTACCGGAGATTGGCAATTTTCTGGAGTTCCTTGGGATTAAAGAGGTCCCGTATACTCAAAATGATAAGATACCCCCGTTCCTGACGAACCACCCCTTGAATGTACTCGGATCCTATGCCGCTTACCATCTGGGGCGGCGGTTGGACGTCTTCCTGTTCGATACTCACCACGCGGGACACCCGGTCGATTATGATGCCCAGTTTCATGCCGTCAATATCGAGAATAATAAAGCCGGACAGGAGTTCGTCTTCCTCGGAATTAAGGATTTTCTTGAGATGGAACCGTTTATGGAGGTTAATAATCGGGATTATCTCACTCCGCAGGTTAAAGATACCTTCCACATAGCTTGGAGCGTTTGGAATACCGCGTATGGTTTGGACGCGGACTATCTCTTTTACGTCCATGATATTGATTCCATATAACTCTTCGCCCAGTTGAAACGTAACCAATTGGTGCTGATCTGCCATAGCCACTCCCTCTTGAATTTCCCCCGCTCAAAGCGAAGGGTCTGCTCCCAATCCCGTTCGGTGCGGTTCAGGATTACTCTGCCGGCTGCCCCCGCCAAAAGACTTTTTGAGGGCCTGGGGCGCGGGTCTTTTGCGAGGCTTATTTCCCCTGTCAGATGCTCCATTTTACTCCAACAGACGCTACGCTCCCGCGCTTGCACAGGTAGATAAGACGACGCTCAAACCAATCACGTCATAGTTATAATATAATGAATGAACCCGATTTAATCAACGCAGCCTCCCAGCCTCCGGCTGCTTCAGCACTGTTGTTTCTTAGCGGTGCAACCGTCTCCGACGGCTTCAAACATGGCCGCGTGTTGTTTCAAAGTAGTGCAACACCTTGTCCGTTTACTTCACTGGTTGCTGTTAAGGCGCGGCTACGCTTCGCGCCGGCGGCGCCGGTGGCACAGCATGGCCGCCTGTTGTTTCAAAGTAGTGCAACACCTTGTCCATTTACTTCACTGCTTGCTGCCCAGGCGCGGCTACGCTCTCGCGCCGTCTCCGACGGCTTCATAAGCATCCCGCGCCGCGCCCCAACGTTATTAAGTCCGCTTACTTCCACGCCTCCCCGCTTCGGAGACGAGTCTCCGCGTGTTAAAGGGGAGGCCGAATGAAGTATTCGGAAGCCCGAACAGAGTAGCTGGAGAGCCGCCTGAAGGGTGCGGAAGGCCATCCGAGGTGCGTTATGAAACAGCCGGAGGCTGCGGGAGGCCGTCCAACGTAAACGTGCGCAAAACCGCCCTATCCTTACACGGGGACGATTTGTTTCTGGTCAGAAATGAGTCATTCCTGGTCAAGAATGGGTTGGAAATAGTCATGGCCACGTTGGAGACATTCGTTTGCGTGTTGAAAACGAATCTTTTCAAGTTGAAAACGAATCTTTTCAGGTTGAAAACGAATCT
>JAITHR010000147.1 GCA_031279895.1 Spirochaetaceae bacterium | reverse complement strand
TAAAACTGAATCATATCAGAGTAAAACTGAATCATATCAGGATAAAACTGAATCGTTCCGGGCCGTCTCCGACGGTTTCAAAAGCGTCTTGGCCGCGCCCCGAACAACGACAAGCCCCTTACTACGCACAACAACGCACGGCTCCCAAGCCGCGACCCGCCGGCGCGGAGCGTAGCCGCGCCTGGGCTGTGCAAGCCCGCTCACCGGACAAGGTGTTGCACTACTCGGAAACAACAGGCGGCCCTGCTGTGCCTCCGGCGCCGCCGGCGGACAAGGTGTTGCACTACTTGGAAACAACAGGCGGCCATGCCGGAACAGCCGGAGGCTGTTGAAGGGGCGGGGGGTTGTGGCGTATACTTAGTCGATATGATACATATAGGGGATTTCTTTTACGCTGACGACAACGAGAAAAAGGTGGTTGTCAGAGACATAACGAAAGTGGCGGGCATCCAGTATGTTACGGTGAGGGTATACCGGATGCCGGATAGCGACGACGGGGAGGACTCCTGCGCGGGATGCCTGTCCGAGGACGAGGTCATGGAATACCGCGAGCAGGTGCTGCGGTTTAACGAAGATCGGGAGGATATAACCCTTGACGCGATCCGGCGCGTTCTTGGCAGGGAAGTATAAAAACCGGACGGTGTTTCGGGGGCGGAAACGCGCCCGGCGCACCATACCCATCGCACGAATCGCACGAAAGGAGGGCGTATCTATGACGGACGATACGGAACAGGGCGGCGTTACCGCTTTGCGCCGCGCCGGAGAGGGGGACGCGGATGTCCCGCGTCTGCGGCAGGAGGTTATTGAGCATCAGTGCAGAACCGACGCGGCGGAGTTTGTCGCGGCGGAACTTGTTGACCTTGTGGGGAAACGGGAGGCCGCCGCGTTGTATGCGCGTCATATACGGGCTTTTATGCCCTTCGGACGGATCGATCCTTTGGAAACGCTTGAGATCGACAACGTACACGACCGGATTAGGTATAAAGGCGTTCTTATAGAAGAGAGCGCCGGCGGTATGTTTTCCCTCTCCCTTATGATATGGACCCGTATGCGCCGCTATATAGACCTGTTTAAGAGGCGTCTTATCGCGTCGTATAATAACGGCGGCGCTATTGCCGGTCTGCTCAGCCCCGCCCAATTCAAGAGATTTATAGAATCCCTCTGTGAGGGGAACGCGCTGCGGCGTTTTTCGGAAGACTGTACGGACCTTGCGGATGAAGCGTGCGGCGTCCCGTAAGCGCCGGTTCCGGTCGGGAAGAATCGCGGGAGACGGAGAAAAAGGATGATATACACAGCCGGTTTTCTTAACGTGCGTAAAGTGCCGAACCCTATCGCTATTTCCGCCAGTATGCCGGACACCGTGCATATTCCCGTGTACGAGCTGCTTACCCCGTCGGAGAAGCTTGGGAACAGCCGCCTCAAACTGAGCGTGGCGGAGTATGCGCGGATTTATCACAAAGAGGTGCTTTCCAATCTGACGATAGAGATCGTTTCAACCGGTATCTGCCGGATACTGGGGCTGCGCAGTTTCGACAACCTCACGCTGGTCTCGTGGGATCGGGACCTGCGGGTTAAAGAGGCGGTATTTTCCCACCGCCATCTGGTAAGCAAATGGCTGCGGGACAAGGGGCTTGACTGTATCGAATGGTTCGGACGCGCCTGTTAGCGCGCCTCGAACTCCACCGACGCGGTCTCCCCGCTCTCGTCCTCCACCACGACGCGGTGGAAGCCCGCGGCGAGCGGGAGGATGAACACCCCGCTCCGGCTGAGGCTTCCCATGAGGGCGTGGTTATCGTAAACCAGCGCTTCATGCCCGAAGCCCGCGGTTTCTATCCGAATCGCCTGGGAGCCTTCCGGCAGGGACGGGTCAAGGTAGAATACCGAACGGGAAACCGGAATCCGTATAATCCCTCTGCCGCGGGAGATTCCGCCGGCGCGGAACCGCTCCGAAAGCCACGCCTGATATTCCGGCGGATACACCGGCGGCCCGCCGCGGTGCCAGTCGCAGGGAGGCGGCTCAAGCCCCTGGCGGATCCATTCGGGATACGCGCCCGTACAGTCCGGGCCCGCGGCCATGCCGGAGAGCGCGCAAAGGCCGACCCGGGCCGCGTTCTCCGGCGCCGCGCCTCCGGGGTGGCCGGTGTTCGGCGCCGCGCCGCCGGCTTCGCGCTCAAGGGCGTTAAGGAGCGACGCGGCAAGACGCGCCGGAACGGAGCTGCCGGTCTTTCCCACCACCGTCTCGCCTGAGAAGTTTCCCATCCACACCCCGACGGTATGGCGCCGCGTGGCCCCCAGCGCCCAGATATGCTGGTACTGGTTGGCGGTGCCGGTCTTGAACAGCGCGCCTGACGAGGCGGCCAGCGCCGGCGCCGGGCCGAAGCCCACGAACCGGCTCGACCGGTCAGAGAGAATATCCGCGATAACCCATGCGGCGTAGGGGGACATAACCGCCGCGCCTGCGGAAGTCTCCGCGCCCTCCTCCTCCTCCTCTTGAAGCCACCGCACGCGCAGCGCGGTCCCGCCGCGGGGGAACGCCGCGAACCCCCGCACCAGCTCCTCAAGGCTGACTTCGCCGTTTCCCAGGGCCAGTCCGACCCCGTGGGTTCCCCGCCTGTCCGCAATAGAATCGAACCCCAGGGATACAAGATACTCCTCAAATGCCCGCACCCCCACGCGCTCAAGAAGGTAGACCGCGGGGATGTTAAGGGACGAGGCCAGGGCCACCCTGAACCGCACGGGCCCGTTGAACCTTCGGTTGAAGTTGCCCGGAATATAGGCTTCTCCGGCGCCGAATATCGTGGGAATATCCGGCAGAACCGAACCCGGGCCGAACCCGTGGTCGAGCGCTTTGGCGTAGAGAAAGGGCTTAAGGCACGAGCCGGGCTGGTTTCGCGCCTGCACCCCGTCGATTTTGCCGGAGGTCCGGTCGTCAAACCAGGAGGCCGACCCCACGTACACCCGCACCGCGCCGGTTTGGTTCTCGACCGCCAGCACCGCGCCGTTCGTTACCCGATTGTTTCGCAGGCCGGAGAGTTCCGCTGCCAGCTGCTGTTCGGCGTAGGCCTGGAGTTCCGCGTCAAGGGTTGTTCTTACCGAGCGGCCAGGCGCGTCTTTCAGTGCGGCGCGGACGCGCTCGGTGAAGTGGGGCGCGTAAAACGGGTTTTTCCCCTGGTCCGGCGCACGGGCTTCCGCGGCTGCGGCGCGGAGGGACCCTTCGGTGAGGCGTAGTCCGGCGCGTTCCGCCAGTTCCATAGCGGCCCGCACCGCACGCTCCGGGTTAAGAGACAGGTCGTAGGCACCGGGGCGCCGGGGGATGACCGCGAGGAGAACCCCGTGCCGCTCGTCGAGCCGGCCCACCTCCCGTGCGAACCGCGCCCGCGCCATTGCCGGAAGCCCCTCGATATTGCTTCCGAAGGGGATGCCGTTAAGCCACAACTCAAGGATATCCCGCTTTGAAAGCCGCGCCTCCAGCCGCAGCGCGTCCCATACCTCCCGGACTTTGCCCCCGATCCCCGGTGTACGGGGCCTTATGAGGCGGGCGAGCTGCATGGTAATGGTTGAGGCGCCGGATACGACCCGCTTTTCCCGCAGGTTTTTGACGGCCCGCGCCGCGACCGCAAGCGGGTCTATGCCGGCGTGGAGAAAGAACCGGCGGTCTTCGGCGCGGATGAAGAGCCGCGCCACCTGCGGCGGCACCGCGTCAAGGGGCGCCCACTCCCGTTTTACCCCGTCAGCCGCCGGAAATACCCGCAGGACCGCGCCGTTCCGGTCAGAGAGCGCGAGGCCGAAGGACCGGTTTCGGTACGCCGCCAGTTCCGGGTACGGAAGGAGCCGCAGCGTGAGGCCGAAGAGCGCGGCCACAAGGACCGCGCAGACGAGAACCGCGACTATCCGCTTGACGCGCCGCAGCCGGCAAAGACCGCTTAGGCGCGGATTTTGTTTACCCATAAACGGCCCGGAGGCTACGGGCGGGTGGCACATAAGCGTCTTGACGCCGCGCCAAAGCGGACGCCGCCCGCTTACAGGCTCTCCGCAGGAAGCTTTTGAAACAGCCGGAGGCTGCCGCCCGCTTACAGGCGCTCCGCAGGAAGCTCTTGAAACAGCCGGAGGCTGCCGCCAGCGGCGGGTTCAATACCCCCGCGCCTTCCGCGCCAGTTCAAGACCACTCTTGGCAGTGGCGTCATTCGGGTTGATACGCAGTGCCGCGTTGTAGTCCGCGATGGCGCGGTCATAGTCCCCTTTGTTGTAATACGCAATGCCCCGGTTGTAGTAGGCGTTGGCATTGTTCGGGTTGATACGCAGCGCCGCGGAGTAGTCCGCGACGGCGCGGTCGTAGTCCTTCTTGTTGTAATACGCATCGCCGCGGTTGTAGTAGGCGTTGGCAAAGTTGGGGTCGATACCCAGTGCCGCGGTATAGTCAGCGATAGCGCGGTCATAGTCCCCTTTGTTCTTATACGCAATGCCGCGGTTGTTGTAGGTTATGGCAAGGTTATTTTTAGCGTTGGCATTGTTCGGGTCAATACGCAGTGCCGCGGTATAGTCAGCGACGGCGCGGTCGTAGTCCTTCTTGTTGTAATACGCAATGCCCCGGTTGTTGTAGGCGTTGGCAAAGTTGGGGTCGATACGCAGCGCCGCGTTGTAGTCAGCGATGGCGCGGTCATAGTCCCCTTTAGCACCATACGCACTGCCACGATAGAAGTACGCTTCCGCAAGGTTCCGGTTTATGGACAAGGCGCGGTCAAGTTCCGCGATGGCGCGGTCGTAATCCTTTTGCGCATAAGCCGCTTTGCCGCTGTTAAGATGGGCAAGGGCGTTTTTCGTTACTGCCGGCGCTTTTTGAGTGCCGAGCGGCTTGGTTGCCTCCGCGAGGATGAGGTCGTCATTCCGTATGAGTGCCGAGTGCATGGCAAGG
>JAITHR010000126.1 GCA_031279895.1 Spirochaetaceae bacterium | reverse complement strand
ACATCAATGTTTTGTCTCTAAACAGCACTGTTTTGTCTCAGAACATCAATGTTTTGTCCCGAAACATCAATGTTTTGCCTTGAAACATCAATGTTTTGCCGTAAAACATCAATGTTTTGCCTCAGAACATCAATGTTTTATCTCAGAACATCAATGTTTTGTCCCAGAACAGCACTGTTTTGCCTCAGAACAGCACTGTTTTGTCCCGAAGCACCACCGCCTCCAGCGAACCGCGGCAGACACTAAGCGTCCTGATACGCGCCCCTAAGCAGACTGCGCGTACTTACAGTCGCGGCGCAGGTAGCTTATGAAACAGCCGGAGGCTGCGGAGGCTGCGGAGACGGCGCCGGCGGCGGCAGACACTAAACGTCCTGATACGCGCCCCTAAGCAGACTGCGCGTACTTACAGCCGCTTCGCAGGACGCTTATGGAACAGCCGGAGGCTGCGGATTTGGAGGGCGCAGAAGGATCTCCAGATCCCACCCTTCCACCTCTATCCGGCTGTTAAGGTACAGTCCGAACCCCATACACACGTAGAGGCTCTCGATAAGAAGCATATTGCAGGTATAAGCCGTGAAAAGCGCGGCTTCGATGCCCGGGGTCTCTTCGATAAAGATGACGAGGCCCGTGAAGGAGCTGAAATAATCGGGACGGAACAGTTTTAAAAGAATAATAAAACAGAGAAACTCCCCGGCAAGAAGAATAACCTCAAGCCCAAGGCACGTAAGCGTAACGAGGAGCGAGAACCCCAGCCCGCCGTTTCCCAACACGCGCTTGCGGCGGGCGTATCGGGCGCCCCGAAGCCCCTCCAGCACCCGTATCGGCATAACCGCCGACCGCCGCAGGCTGAAGCGCCGCCACAGGAGGTCCCCGGCAAGCCCCGGTACAAGGCGCCGGCCAAGGCCCGCGAAAAGACCGGAGAGGCTTTTGCGCGGCTCGAAGAAACGGGTGCTTACCACGTGCAGCACGAGCCTTCCGAAGAGCGGCTTCAGCCACCAAAGGACAATATACGACCATTCCGGCGCCGTCCGGCTGACCGAAGCCGCCAGCGCCAGCGGAACGCCGAAGAAGAGGAGTATCGCCGGAAGGTTCTCCCGCCAGAGGAGTAGCCCCGCGTCGGCCCCCTCCCAGGGGCTTTTGCGCCGGAGGTCCGGTGTCCCGCGGGCCTGCCGCTCCGCACTCACGGCGCCGGCCTCCGGCTCTCGTACTCCGCGTCTTTTTCACCCCGTCTGCCGGAAAAAAGAAAGTACGCGCCCAGGAGGAACCACCCGCCGATGCCCGCGGTGTACCGAAGGGTCGGGGGGAATTCGTTTTTGGAGGACCAGAAGGCTTCGATAACCGCCGCGAGGAGGAGGAGCAGCGCGGCGCCCGCAATAAGGGGTATCGCGGTCCTGCCGGCCTTTCTGAGGGAGGCGGCGCGGCTTAGGCCCTGGGTGATGAAAAACCGGTAGCCCAGAAGGAGCCCCCCGTAGGCGCTCAGAACCAGCGCGGTAAGCTCGAAACTGCTGTGTCCTATGACAAAGGGGAAAAAGGTCTGGCCGTAGCCTTTGTTGATGATGTGGCCCGTAATAAGCCCCAGAAACGCGCCGTTGAAACTCAGGATGAAAAGGCTCCCCACCCCCAGGATAATCCCGCTTGCGAAGGCGCTGAACGCGATGGATACGTTGTTGTAAATATAGAAGCCGAACATATCCGCGTCGGTTTCCACGCCGCGGGGGGTGAGGAAACGGCTGTTGTCCGGGTCGTACATATATTCAATGTCCTCAAGCCGCTCTTCCGCCACGAACTCGTAGATAAGGCCCGGGAACCGGACCGTCAGGATAAGCGCGAAGAGCGCGATGCCGTAAAAGAGGAGGAGGCTGGCCCCGATGCCCCGCCACTGGGAACGCGCGACACGGGGGAAGACCCGCAGCACGAAGTCCGCCGGCTCCTTCCATGAAAAATCCCGCTGGCCGTAGAGGAGCTGGTTTCCCTCAAGCACGAGGAGGTTGAGCCTTTCTATGAGCGCCGGATCAAAGCCGTGGGAGCGGGCCGTGTTGAGGTCCTGGGTGAGTTCCCGATACTTTCGGGGAAAGGAGGCGGCCTGTTTCCGCCGCTCTTTCGCGCTTCCCCGGAGGGTTTTCTCAAAATCATCCCAAAACACCGAGCGCCGCCGGATAAAGTTCCCCTGGGTCATACGATCCCGCCTCCTATTTTGCGGGCGATTCCCAAAAGGTACCGTGCCGCGCCGCCTTCACTCCGGTCCCCGCGCACCCTGTTCACGAAATCTCCGGCGATTTCCTCGGCCCTCGCGTGTCCCAGAAGCGGGTAGCGTCGGGCGAACATGAGGATGACCTGTTTTTCCGCGTAGGAAAGGGCGCGGGGCGGGGTTATGGCCGGGAACTGTTCGAGCCACGCGGCGCGGGGGCGGACCGGAGGCGGGAGGGAGCGGGAGGCGTACACCACGAGGGTATCCGCGGCCCAGTCCCCGATACGGCGGAAACCGGGGCTTGCGGCAACGCACACGAGGCCGATGGCGTAGAGCGAAAGGAAGGTATCGGCGAAACGGAGCAGGTTGCGCATGAAAGACGACGGCGCGCGTACCGGCGACCCGTTGCTTTGCACGACCCGGATGCCCATGAGGTATTTTCCCAGGCTCTGCCCGCGGTTGAAGACCTCCCAAGCCACAAAGTAAAACCAGTTGAGCGCGAAACTCAGGAGGAGCGTGAACCACCCGCCGTAACTTTCCTGCCGGAGGGCGTTCGTTATAACCGCGGAGAGGAGCATAAGGAACCACTGGAGGAGCGTATCGATACTCACGGCGCATATCCGCACCAGAATCCCCGCGGGATACAGGATGAACTCGATCCCCTCCGGCGTCTCCACGCTGATACCCGAACCGCGGAGCGTGTGCGCGTTGCCATTCATGCCCCCATCATACACCGCCCGCCCCCTCCCGCCAACCCGCCGTCTCCGACGGCTTCAGCACTGTTGTTTCTTAATGGTGCAACACCGTGTCCGGTGAGCGGGCTGGCTGCTACTCAGGCGCGGCCCGTCTCCGACGGTTCCGGCATGGCCGCCTGTTGCTTCAAAGTGGTGCAACACCGTGTCCGGTGAGCGGGCTTGATACTGACTAGGCGCGGCTACGCTCTCGCGCAGCGGCGGGCGGTTCGGGAGCGTCGCGTTGTTGTGCGCGGTTTAGGGGCGGCGCGTTGTTCGGGGCGCTTCGCATGACGCTTATGAGACCGTCGGAGACGGCGTGGTTCGGGGCGCTCCGCATGACGCTTATGAAACAGCCGGAGGCTGCCGCCGGAGGCGGTTCGGGGCGCTAGTCGCGGTAGATAAGCCGCGCCCCGTCGGGAAACGCATATTTCCCAACCCGTGTCCGCCGCGAAAGGGTTACGCTCCTAAGGCTGCCGCACTCGGCAAACGCATACTCCCCGATGGAGGTAACGCTGCCGGGGATGGTTACGCTCCCAAGGCCGCCGCACCCCCGAAACGCATAGTCCCCGATGGCGGTTACGCTGTCGGGGATGGTTACGCTCGTAAGGCCGCTGCACCAAGCAAACGCTGAGTCCCCGATGAAGGTAACGCTGCCGGGGATGGTTACGCTCCTAAGGCCGCCGCACCCCCGAAACGCACTGTCCCCGATGGCGGTAACGCTGCTAGGGATGGTTACGTCGGTAAGGCCGCCGCACCAAGCAAACGCGCTGTTCCCGATGGCGGTTACGCCGTTCGGGATGGTTACGCTCGTAAGGCCGGTGCACTCATAAAACGCCCAGTTCCCGATGGCGGTAACGCCGTTCGGGATGGTTACGCTCCTAAGGCCGCCGCACCAAGCAAACGCCCTGTCCCCGATGGCGGTAACGCTGTCGGGGATGGTTACGACGGTAAGGCCGCTGCACTTATAAAACGCCCCGTCCCCGATGGAGGTAACGCTGCCGGGGATGGTTACGTCGGTAAGGCCGCTGCACCAAGCAAACGTTGCGTCCCCGATGGCGGAAACGCTGTCGGGGATGGTTACGCTCCTAAGGCCGCCGCACCCCCGAAAC
>JAITHR010000091.1 GCA_031279895.1 Spirochaetaceae bacterium | reverse complement strand
TTCGACTTTGCAGGCACAGTATTTGTATTCCGGCGTGCTTGAAGAGGGGTCGAGACGCGAAATGGTAAGCTCGTTACACGCGCCTATCCACCACTGGTACGTCATATACACCGCGCCTTTCCTGACCCGCTCCGTAACATTGGCGCGGGTAAGGACCGACCCGCGCTTACTGGAAACGCGGACGATCTCGCCGTGGAGAATGCCGAGGCTTGCGGCATCCTCCGGCGCGATTTCCACCCACCCGGGCTCGTCTTCCAGATTGCGCAGGGTCCGGCAGTTACCGGTCATGGTGCGCACCGAGTAGTGTCCCACTTCCCGAACCGTGCAAAGGGTGAGGGGGAACTCTTTGTTTTCGATTTCCGCCGGCTCCTGGTAGCGGGAGGTCTTGAAGACGCCCTTCCCGTCCGGGGTGGCGAACGTGCCTCCCGCGTGGAGGAACATGGTGCCTTTGTCTTCCGGGCCTTTGTCCCAGCAGGGCCACTGCACCGAACCTTGCCGCTCGATTTTCTCGTAGGTCGCGCCGGCAAACTTGGGACAGAGGCCGAGCATCTCGTTCCAGATTTCCTCGGTGTTTTTGTACTTCATCGGGTAGCCCATCGCGGTAGACACGCGGCTTATTATCTCCCAGTCGTCAAGGACGTTGCCCTGGGGCTCGACAACCTTGCGGATACGCTGGAAGCCCCGATCGGAACTGGTATATACCCCGTCATGCTCCCCCCAGGCCGTTGCGGGAAGCACCGCGTCGGCCTGTAGGGTGGTCTTGTTCCAGAAGATGTCCTGACAGACCACGAAGTCAATGTTCTCAAGGGTTTCCCGCAGCTCTTCAAGGTCCGGGTCCGACTGACCGGGGTCTTCGCCGAAGATGTAGTAGGCATGGATGCGCTTTGACGGGTCTTTTTCGTGAACCACCCGCTCCGGCGCACGGGTAAGGGGTATCCCCACCTTGTCGGACAGTTTCGCGCCCCAGGCCTTCTCGAACTTCTCGCGGATTTTCGGGTCCGTAACGCTCTGGTATCCCGGATAGACGTTGGGAAGTACGCCCATGTCGCAGGTGCCCTGCACGTTGTTCTGTCCCCGCACCGGGCCGGTGCCGCAGGCGTAATGGCCGAAGTTGCCGGTAAGCATCGCAAGGGAGCAGCAGCTCTTTACCACCTCGACGCCCTGTGAGAACTGGGTAACGCCCATGCCCCAGAGGATAACCGAGTGTTTGGACGAGGCGTATTTCCGCGCCGCCTTTTGTATGTCTCCGGCTTTAAGGCCGGTAATCTGCGCGGCGTGTTCCGGCGTGTACTCTTTGACGATTTCCTTAAACTGCTCGAAGTCTTTGGTATGCTCCCGAATAAACTGTTCGTCCTGCAAGCCTTCGGTGATGATTACGTTGGCCATCGCGTTCGTAAGGGCGATGTTCGCGCCGCCTTTGAGCTGGAGGTGCATATCCGCGATACGGGCGGTTTCCGTGATACGCGGGTCCGCGCAGATAATATAGGCGCCCTTTTCTTTTGCCCGCACGATGCGCCGCGCCACGATGGGGTGGCTGGCAGCCGCGTTGTAGCCGATGTTGAAAATGACCTCGCAGTCTTCGATTTCGGGAATGGAAAGGGACATGGCCCCTTCCCCGATGGTCTGCATGGAACCGACAACCGACGCGGCATGGCAGATTCGGGCGCAGTGGTCGATGTTGTTGGTGCCGATACAGGCGCGGATGAACTTCTGCATAAGATAGTTCGGCTCGTTTCCCGGTCCGCGGGCGGATCCGGCGCCCAAAATCGAGTCCGGCCCCCACTTGTCTTTCACCGCTTTAAGGTTATTCGCGACGAACGCGATAGCCTCGTCCCAGCTTACCGCCTCTAACGGCGATTTCCTGCCGTTTTTGCGTATCATAGGCTCTTGGATGCGCCTTGTAATGATGCGCGGGTCATTGAGGTAATCCCACCCGTACCAGCCTTTTAAGCACGCCTTCCCGTCGTTTGTCCTTCCCTGTACGGGATGGACATCAAGGATTTTGTTTGCCTTCCGGTCAACGGTGAACAGAAGCTGGCACCCGGCGCCGCAGTAGCAGCAGGTGGTTTGAATGTGTTTTGTGTGTTCCGCCATAACTGGCCCTCCTCTCCATCGCGGCATAGAAAAAGAAAAATAGCAAAGCAGAAAAATGCCGCACGCGGTCTTTCCCGCCGTCAAGATATGTGTTCAGCCGGAAACCGGCATAAAACCCGATGAAACAGTGGTACAATGTATAAAAAAGGGGAGCGGTAAGGGAGGAGGGGCGCCCGTCCTGCGGGCTTTTGAAAGGATACTGCGCGGCGTTAGGGGAATATCCGGTAACGCTTCCGGTAATCAGCGGCACGGCTGACTGGTTTCTCCTATTCATAGGATACCGCCCCGCGTTTTGGGCCGGCGCACACTTTTTTCCGCACAGGGTAGTGTTATTTTTGCCATATACAACTCCTTACCATAAAACGAAACGTACTGAACGTAGTATTATAAAAGGTATGATACGCTGGTTTCCGATTATTCGCAACTATTTTTTTACTTTTTTACTTTTTTACTTTTTTACAGAAGCTTCCCGCGCCGCGCCGAACCTAAGCAATCAACGTCCGCGTACCGCCCCGCGCTCCGAACAACGACAAGCCCCGAAGTGCGCGCAACAACGCACGGCTTCCGAACCGCGATCGGCTGCGCGAAGCGTAGCCGCGCCTCAACAGCAACCAGTGAAGTAACCGGACAAGGTGTTGCACCATTTAAGAAACAACAGTGTTTGAAACAGCCGGAGGCTGGGCGGCCATGCTGTGCCTCCGCCGCCGGCGGTATCCGCTATACTGACCGGAGTGTATACTGGAGAGACTATGATACCCGGCACTGAAACAATCCGCAGTATGGTTTTGGACGCAGGCTTTGTTCGGGCGCGCTTCATTGCGGGCGCCGCGTGTTCGGCTTTCCGTCGGCTCGACGCCCGGTCAATCCTTGTGGCCGCGCTCCCCTACGGCAACCGCCACGAACCGGCGCCGGACACCCCCGGAACCATCGCGCCGTTTGCGCGGAGAAACTACTATCGAGAAGGGGTCGCACGGCTCCGGCGCATCGGCAAAACCCTCCGCGCCGGCTATGGCGGGAGAAAATCCGACTTCCGTATCCTCTGTAATTCGCAGGTTCCGGAAAAGCCGCTTGCCATTGCCGGCGGACTGGGCGCGCTCGGCAGAAACGGTCTGGTCATTACGCCTGAGGCGGGATCCCTTTTTGTCATCGCGGCCATGACCCTGCCCTTTGACCTGGACGGAGACCCGCCGGAAACAGCGCCTTTCACTTCCTGCGCCGCGTGTAGCCCGCCCCGCTGCGTCGCGGCGTGTCCCACCGGCGCGGTACGGGGCGACGGAACCATTGACATCCACCGCTGTATTCAGTGGTACGCCTCGGGCAACGGGTCGGAAGTGCCGGAGCCTGTGCTGCGGCGCTGGGGAAACCGGCTGTACGGCTGTACGGACTGTCAGGACTGCTGCATACACAACCGGCGGCCCGTTACGGGGGTCTCCACCGAACGCGGCGCACTCCCGCCGTTTATCGACCCGCGCACCATCCTTGCCATGACCGACGCGGATATTGTCCGTCTCTTCAAGGGAACCTGCATGGGCCTCTCGTGGCTCGGCCCCCGGAACATACGCCGGAACGCCCGCAGCCTCCGCCTGTTCTAGCCGGCAGCGCCGGAGGCACAGTATGGCCGCCTGTTGCTTCCGAATGGTGCAACACCCTGTCCGTTGGGCGGGCTGGCTGCTACCCAGGCGCGGCTACGCTTCGCGCAATTTCCGACGGTTTGGAAGCCGTGCGTTGTTGTGCGTGGTAAGGGGCGGGTCGTTGTTCGG
>JAITHR010000090.1 GCA_031279895.1 Spirochaetaceae bacterium | reverse complement strand
ACAGCCGGAGGCTGGGCGGTAGTAAAAAAAGAGGCGGCGGGGTATGCTTTTTGTATGATGTCTTATGGCGACGAACAGCCTATTGCGGCGCTTGCCACGGTTCCGGGAGAAAGCGCCCTGGCACTTATACGAACGTCCGGTAAAAACGCGCTCGAACTCCTCTCCCGCGCCTTCTCCCGCGCCCGCGCACTCCGGGAAGCAGCCGGAAACACGGTGGTCCACGGCTGGATTGTAGACCCGGATACCGGAGAAAAGATAGATGAAACGCTGGCGGCGGTCTATCGGGCGAGTCGGAGCTATACCGGAGAGGAAGGGGCGGATATTTCCTGCCACGGGGGAACCTGCGCGGCGCGGGCCGTACTGGGTGCGCTCCGCCGCGTGGGTTTCAGGGACGCGCTCCCCGGAGAGTTTACCTTTCGGGCGTTTATAAACGGGAAGCTTGACCTTACCAAAGCGGAAGCCGTGATGGAACTCGTGTCCGCCAAAACCGACGGGGCGCGGGCCAGGGCCGTAAGCCGCCTTGCCGGGAGCCTCGAAGCCGAGCTGCGGGAGATACAAAGCCTCCTCGTGCGCGTTCTCGCGGGGGCGGAGCTGCTTCTGGATTACGCGGAAGACGAAATCGACAGCGAAACCGGCGGAGAAGAGGCGGAATATCTCCCGAACCGCCGTCTGGCTGAGGAAGCGCTTTGCCGCCTCCGCGGGCTTTCCCAATCCTATGAGCGGGAGCGCCTCTACCGGGACGGGGTACTGGTCGTCATTGCCGGAAAGCCGAACGCCGGCAAATCAAGCCTCTTTAACCTGCTTTTGCGGGAAGACCGCGCCATTGTCGCCGATACCCCCGGCACCACGCGGGACTGGATTGAGGGGTGGATTTCCCTTGCGGGAGTGCCGGTACGCCTGGCCGATACCGCCGGACTTCGGGATTCCCAAGATACCGTCGAGGAAGCCGGCGTGGAACGGACGCGGGAACTCCTCGGACAGGCTGACGCGACGCTCTATCTTATTGACGGCGCCGCGGGGATTTCGCCGGAGGACTCCGCGTTTCTCTCTGATAAAAGTGATAAAAGCACGGTGCTCGGCGTGTGGAATAAAATCGACCGCGCCCCGCTGCCGGCGCGGAGCGGCCTTATCGGTATAAGCGCGAAAACCGGCGCCGGGGTCGAGGAACTCGTTGCCGCCCTTATTACGCGGATTACCGCGGCATCCCGCAGGGTAGACGGGGAGCCGGCGGGCATTGCCACGGCGCGTCAGAAAGAATGTATCGACGCGGCCATAGAAAGCGCCGCGGAAGGGCTTTTTCTCGCGGACACGCGGGCGCCTCTTGACCTTGCGGCGCCGCGCTTCCGCGAAGCCGTCCGCTCCATAGGGGAAATAACCGGCGACGTCAGTACCGCCGAGATACTTGAGGTTATGTTCAGTACGTTCTGCGTCGGGAAATAATAGGGCCGCGGCTCAGGGCTGCCGGCGATTCCCGCGGGCGCGGGCCAGGTCTTCTTCCGTGTTGATGTTATAAAACAGCCCGTCCCCGTAGCGGGCGGCGATTTCCGGTTCTATGATATGGAGCGTAAGCTTATCAAGAAACGGACGTATCTTATATTCCTTGCGCGTGAGCGCGTCATACAGCGTCCCGACGCATCTTTTATGAAAAAAGCTGTTAAAAGGCTCGATGAAGCCGTCTTCCCGGCGGGTAACACAGGCGTCGGGCGCTTTGGAAGAGATGATTTCACGCATATAGGCGATATACGGCGGGGAAATGAAGGGCATATCGCAGGCCGTTACATAGAGATACGCGCCGGTGCAGTGCGTAAGCCCCTGATAGATGCCCGCAAGAGGCCCGGAACCGACCGTATCCGGGAGCGTCCGGGCATGAGGGCTTGTAAAGAAGTCGTTCGCGGATACCCAGACCTCGCGGAAAAGCGAAGTAAGCTCGGTTATGAGCGTGTCCATGACGCGCATACCCGCAATCTCCAGATTTTTCTTGTCATAGCCCATGCGGGAGCCCTTTCCCCCGCCTAGAATCAGGGCGCTCCCGTCTCTCGTCCCGTTTTTCATATTTTCATACCGCCGCGCCGCGCCGCGCCGCTAAAAACAGCTTGCGATCGCCGCTTCCAGCGCGCTAAGCTGCGGGTCGATAAGAGCGACCGGATCGGTCTTTCTGTTGAGCATGGAGAGTTTCTCCGGTATCTCAAGGTTCTGCCGCGTGGCTTTGGCCACGATTTCCGCGGACTTTGCCGGATGGCCCGTGGCAAGGATGACGAAATGCGCGTCGCTGCGCGTAGAGGCTACGTTTTCCGCCGCGGCAAACGCCACCGCCGTGTGCGGGTCAAGCAGTACGCGATACTCTTTCCACACGTAATCCATGGTTTCGAGGGTTGTCCGGTCGTCAATAGCCCCGGGGAACACCATGTTCCGCATAACCGCCGGCGCTTCCTCGTAAAACGAGAAAAGCCGCTCGTAATTGGACGGGGCGCTCACGTCAAGTGCCGGAGACGCGGTGGGTACGGAGCGGCGGGGCTTGAACTGCCTGCCGCTTATAAAATCCCCGAAGGCGTTATTGGCGTTCATGGCCGCCACAAAGCCGTTCACCGGCATACCGAACTTCCAGGCGTATAAGCCGCTTATGAGATTCCCGAAGTTTCCGCACGGCACGCTGAAAAGCAAATCCCCTTTGAGGAGTTTTTTCAGTTTGATAAAGGCGAAAAGGTAGTAAAACGTCTGGGGGAGAAGCCTTCCCGGGTTAATGGCGTTGGCGGTGGTAACTCCGTACCGCTCCGCGAAGGGGTGGTCGTGCATAGCCTCGATAACAAGGCGCTGGCAGTCGTCAAAGGTTCCCCTGATTTGAATGGGGATGATATTGCCGCCGTTTGAGATGAACGAGTCCGTTTCAAGCCCCCGAATAGGGCCGGACGGGTAGAGCAGGACCGATATGAGGTTCTGCCGTTTGGAAAACGCATGGGCGATGCTGACTCCGGTGTCTCCGCGGGTGGCTGAAAGGACCATGACGCGCCGGTTGTTCTTAAGGAGCTCCTCCATAACCGCCGCGAGGAACGCGATGCCGAAATCCTTGAAAACGCCGGTCGGCCCGTTACTAAGGTTCAAAATCGAGAAGCGCTCGTCGAGCGGCTGGACTTCCGGGGCGAAATTAAAGGCGCTCTCCGCCACGCGGGAGGCGGAAAAAGGGTTAAGCTCCCCCTGAAGCATCACGGGAGCCACGGTGGATACCAGTTCGGGATACGCGGTGTCCGTATCCATATAGAGAAAGAACTGCCGCATATCCATCACCGACGACGGCACATACAGCCCGCCGTCCGAAGGCAGGCAGCGCAGTACCGCCTCCTTAAAAGAAATCGGCGGCTTGTTTGATTTGGTCGATTTAAACTGCATTTTTTCCTTTTTTAGTTTTTATTGGGTACCCCAGTCTTCTGAGGCGCGGCGCGTCATACAGCCGCGCCGTTATGCCTTGCGGCGCGGGAACCACCCGCACGCCCCGCTTACCTGCTCTTGAGTTCCGAAAGGCCCGCGACGATTCCCGCGAGGTTCTGTATATCCGAGGGGATGATGATTTTAGTCGCGTTCCCGTCGGCGGCCTTTTCAAACGCCTCGAAACCTTTTAGTTTGAGCGCCCCTTCCGCGCCGACCACCGATTTTATCATGGCAAGGCCCTCGGCGGTGGCTCTCTGCACCGCGGTAATCGCGCTCGCCTCCCCTTCGGCCTCCCGAATGGCGGCCTCTTTCCGCGCTTCCGCCTCAAGGATACGCGCCTGTTTTTCCCCTTCGGCCTTGAGGATGGCCGCCTGTTTTTCCCCTTCCGCGCCGAGTATCGAAGCGCGGCGCTCCCGCTCGGCGCGCATCTGCTTTTCCATCGCGTCCTTAATCGTATCCGGCGGGTCGATATTCTTGACCTCCACGCGGTTCACCTTAATGCCCCAGGCGTCCGTGGCGTCGTCGAGGATGCTGCGGAGCCTCCCGTTAATCGTGTCCCTGCTCGTGAGGGTCTCGTCAAGCTCAAGATCGCCTATAACGTTCCGCAGGGTGGTGGTGGTCAGTTTGTCAATTGCCAGTTTGGGGTTATCCACGCCGTAGGTATAGAGTTTCGGGTCAACGATTTGATAGAATACCACGCTGTCCACCAGCATAGTAACATTATCCCGCGTGATAACCGGCTGGGGTTCGTAATCAAAGAGGGATTCTTTGAGGGACACGCGCTTCGCGATCCGGTCAATAAAGGGGATCATGATATGAAATCCCACTTCCCAGGTGGTATGGTACCCGCCGAAGCGCTCGATAACCCATGACATTGATTGGGGGACGATCTTTACGCCGAGGGTTATGAGCGCCAATACAAACGCGGCCACGCCGATTAAGCTGAAATACACCATTTTTTCTCCTCTTTTATTTTATTATTACCCCTGTGAAGCAGGGCGCACCACCGCTTTAACCCCTTCTATTCTGATAATCACACATTCGGCGCCTTCTTCAATATCGGCATTATTTTCCGAAAGGGCAGTCCATAGAATCCCTCTGACTTTTATTTCCCCGCTGTCGAATCGGGGTATTCTTCTGGTAACCAGCGCGGTCTTGCCGATAAGCGCGTGGACATTCGTTTTTTCCCTGCCGACTTTCAGCTTTTTTATTGCCAGCGGGCGGGTAAAGGCCAGGAAGACCGCGGACATGGCCAGGAAGAGTCCGCTTTGTATTTTTGCTTTGAGCGCGGCGTCAAGGGATTCGGTGAGGCCCGCGGCGAACAGCGTGATCAGGGACGCGAGGGCGAACCAAACCGTGATAAGCGTAAAGGCGCTTACAAGTTCTATTACGGAAAAAAGTATGGTGAGGGTAAGCCAAAACCACGGGGTGAACAGAAAGTCCTGCATAGAAACCATAGCGTATCATACCCCCAAAGCGGCCCCCTGTCAACAGTCTCCGGCTGTTCCCTAAGCTTCCCGAATCGCGGCCTAAGCGGTCAACAACTGCTGTGAGCCGCTATGCGGGAAGCCGTTTGGGAAAAAGCGGGGTGGACTCGGACGGAAAAAATCTTAACAATGGAGCCCAAGGAGCATTGTACTTTATGCATAAAAACACCACAGATGATAATTTTTCCCGCGGACTTGCGTACCTTAAAAGCAAAAATAATAAGAAAGCAATTTCGGAATTTAACCAGGTCATTGCGCGCTATCCTGAAAAAGTCGAAGCCTACCTCAACCGCGCCGCGGCGTATGGGGGGAACAAAGACTACGAGCGCGCCTTCGCGGACTTGAACCAGGCCCTTATCCTTGACCCGAACAACGCCACCGCCTATGCCAACCGCGGCAATTTTCATGCGGAATGTGAGGAAAACGAGCGTGCTATCGAGGACTTTACCAAAGCCATCGCGTTAAACCCGACATCTTCCAACTATATAAGCCGCGCCGTCGCGTACAGCAGGGTCCAGAACTATGAAAAAGCCATCGAAGACGCGCTTCAGGCGGAGCGTATAAGCCCCAATGACGAGGACGTGTATCTTAACTGCGGGGTGCTTAACGCCATGAACCTTCATTACGAGAAGGCCATCGAATACTTTAACAAAATGCTTGGCTTTAACAGCAAGAACCCCAATGCCTGGTTTGTCCGCGGCTTTGCCTATTATTGCAAAGAGGACTATGCCAAAGCTATCGAGGATCTCTCGGAATCGATAAACCTCTTTCCCCACAACGCCGAAACCTACAACCGCCGGGGCAGCGCCTATGCCATGTGCGACGAACTTGAAAAAGCCATTGACGACTATACCAAAGCCCTCCGGATTAACCCCAACCTTGCCGACGCCTATTACAACCGGGGCAACGCCCATGCGCGAAACGGGAACCACGAGCGGGCTTTGTACGATCACACGAAAGCCATCAGGCTCATGGAAAACAAGGAGGTAGCGCAGTATTCGAGCGACGCCTACCTCAACCGGGGCAACACCTATTTCGCGATGAAGGACTACGAAAAAGCCCTTGCGGACTTCAAGCGGTCTTTCGAGCTTGACCCGGAGTACACCGAAATCTTTTACAAGATGGGCAGAACCTACTACGCCATGGGGGACTACAAGAGCGCGGTGGAGAACTTTACCGAAGTCATTCGGGTTTTCCCGGAGGAGGAGGATCTCTATTACGCCAGGGGCAACGCCTACGGCAAGATGGGGGATCCCTTCCACGCCGCCGGGGATTTTACCAAGGCCCTCGCGCTTAACCCCGAATACGCGGAAGCCTATTGCAAACGGGGAATCGCCTACTTTGAGATGGAGGATACCGAGCGGGCCGCGCAGGAGTTTAACCGCGCTATCGCGCTTAACCCGGACTATGCGGAAGCCTACTCGAAGCGCGGGGATGTGTACGCCCTGAACGGCGAGTACGAACAGGCCCTGGACGACTACAACGAAGCCCGTATGCTACCCCTTAACGACGATATTTTCGGCCTCTAACCCGCCGGCGGCGGGGGCATATAAGCGTCCCGCGCCGCGCCTCTAAGCTGTCGGAGACGGCTTCGCCGCGGCCGGCGGCTTATGGAACCGTCGGAGACGGCGCTGGCGGCGGGTAGGCGCGTATCTCCGCGCCGATACGCCCGGGGAGATCCGCTATGCCCACCCGCGTCTGTTCCATCGAGTCGCGGAAGCGCAGGGTTACGGTCCTGTTTTCTTTGGTTTCGTAATCAACCGTAACGCAGAAAGGGGTTCCGGCCTCGTCCTGGCGCCGGTAGCGCCTTCCGATAGCGCCCGCGTGGTCGTAGTCGGTGGAAAAATCCGCCCGCAGTTCCCGCCGTACCTCCCGGGCTATTTCAGGAAGCCCGTCTTTCTTCATAAGAGGCAGCACCGCCACGGTAATCGGCGCGACAACCGGATGGAAGCGGAGCACCGTGCGCCAGTCGTCGCTTCCGTCTTTGTCCGTTATCTTTTCCTCGTCGTAGGCTTCGCAGAGGAGCATAAGAAGCGTCCTCGTAAGGCCCGCCGAAGTCTCGATGATATACGGGGTATAGCGCTCGTTGGCGTTTTCCTGGTCGATGTACCTGAGGTCCTTGCCGGAATACTCCCCGTGGCGGGAGAGGTCGTAGTCCGAGCGGTTATGGACCCCCTCCAGCTCCCTCCACCCCATCGGGAACAGGTACTCGATGTCGTAGGCGTCTTTGGCGTAGTGGGCAAGCTCCCCGGGCCCGTGCCGGTGCCACCGAAGGCGCGCCGGCGCCACCCCCAGCCGCTCGTAGTACGCCCAGCGCCGCTCTTTCCACCGCTTGAACCACTCCTCGTCGGTGCCGGGTTTGACAAAGAACTGCATCTCCATCTGTTCAAACTCGCAGGTGCGGAAGATGAAGTTTCTGGTAACAATCTCGTTTCTGAACGCCTTACCGATCTGCGCGATGCCGAAGGGTATCTTCATCCGGTTTGACTGGATGATGTTCTTGTAGTTTACATAGATACCCTGTGCGGTCTCCGGTCGGAGGTACACGGTGTTCGCCTCGTCCTCCACCGCGCCGATATAGGTCTTGAACATGAGGTTGAACCTGCGGGTATCGGTGAGTTCCCCGCCGCATTCCGGGCATTTCTTTTCCACGAGGCTCTCCTCCGGCATCTGGTCCGCCCGAAAGCGGGCCTTGCATTTCTTGCAATCCACCAGAGGGTCGGTGAAGTTTTCCACATGACCGGAGGCTTCCCACGTGCGCGGGTGCATAAGGATAGCCGCGTCCAGGCCCACAATATCGTCTTCAAGCTGGGTCATCTCCCTCCACCAGTTCGCCGCGATACGGTTTTTAAGGGCCGCGCCCAAGGGCCCGTAATCCCACGCGCCGCTCTGTCCGCCGTAGATTTCGGACGACTGAAAGACAAACCCCCGCCGTTTCGCAAGGGCGGTGATTTTTTCCATTGTGGCTTTTCCCTGATATGCCGGTGTTTCGGCCATACAAACTCCTTTGCCGGCATCTCTTTCGCCAGCGGCCCTCAGTATAAACCATCCCCCCACCCCGCTACTACCCCCGCCGCCTCCGGCGGTTCCATAAGCCGTCCCGCAGCCACCGCCGTAACCACTTCCTTCCCAGCCGTAACCACTTTTACGCCAGCCGGAGTTACTTTTGTTTTCCAGACTTAAGTCTGAAGTCTGACCTAGCGTAGGTTTGTGCCGGCCTAGCGCCGCTGCGTGGGAATCTTATGGAACCGCCGGAGGCTGTGGCGGAGACGGGGTGGAGGGTTTGTGCGCTTTGTGGTATGGTGGCGGATGGAGGAAAACGGTATGGCGCATTGTGTAGTGCCGGAAGCGGAAGCCATCATAGACGCGGAATTTCCCGTTCTGGATAAAGGCTTCGTGCGTCTGGTCGATTATTTAGGCGGGGACCGGCGGGTCGTTCAGGCGGCGCGGGTTTCCTATGGCCCGGGCACGAGGAGCTGCCGGGAAGACACGGGGCTTATCGAGTACCTTCTGCGAAACCGGCATACCTCGCCTTTCGAGCAGGTGGTGCTGACTTTTCACGTGAAACTGCCGATTTTCGTGGCCCGCCAGTGGGTCCGGCACCGAACCGCCCGTCTCAATGAGATCTCCGGGCGCTACTCGGTGCTGAAAGACGATTTTTACCTGCCCCGACCGGAGGATGTGGCGGCACAGAGCGCCGACAACAAACAGGGACGGGCGGACGCGCCCTTTGAGGCCGAGGCTGCGCGGGAGGCGCGGGCTTGCCTTGCGGAGGAACAGCGCGCCGCTTACGCGGCGTACAAAATTCGTGTTGATACGGGCATTGCCCGCGAACTTGCGCGGATAAACCTGCCCCTGTCCCTTTACACCGAGATGTACTGGCAGATTGACCTGCGGAACCTGTTTCACTTTCTTGAACTGCGGCTCCACCGCCACGCGCAGAAGGAAATCCGCGAGTACGCCAAAGTTCTCATGGACGCGGCGCGGCGCGTGGCCCCGCAATGCGTAACGGCTTTCGAGCGGCACGTCCTGGGGGCGGTCTCGTTTTCGCCGGAGGAGATGGCCGAACTGCGGCGCCGGCTGGGAGCGGACGGCGGAGGCGGCGGGCTTTCCGAACGGGATCTGGCGCGGTTTGAGGAGAAGCTTAAGACGCCTGCCGGCGGGAGCGGCGCGGCGGTTGCGCATCCAACCGAAAGATGCTAGGATGGAACTATGCCGCCTGCGTTATTGGAGAAAAAAATAACGAATACGTTGAAAAAACAACACGCGGAAAAAGAGAGAGGAGTAGCGTAATTATATGAAATTTACCTGCGAACGGAGCGTTCTGCTTAAAGAAATCGCCATAGCCAAAGAGATAATCTCTTCTAATACCAACGCGGTTTCCGTTCTGTCGAATATCTATATCGAGGCGGAGGAACACGGGGGCCTGACCATTAAAGCTACCGATATGAAGGTGCATTTCGAGACCAAAGTGCCGGTAACCGTGGCGGATCCGGGGTCAACCACCGTATTCGGCGGGTCGTTTCTGGGTATTATCAGTTCGGTGCCCGAAGGCCAGCTGGAGTTTGAACTTACCGACAGCAAAATCACGGTAAAACCGGCCAACGGGAAGAAAAAGGTAAAATTCCACCTGCGGACCATCGCGGCGGAGCAGTTCCCGGATTTTCCCCAGCCGGATCTGGAGAGACTCTTTGAAATACCGGTAAGGGAGTTCAAGGAGATGATCCAGCAAACCGTGTTCGCCGTCTCGGACGACGAGACCCGCTATCAGATGAACGGGGTCTTCTTCAACAAGAAAGACGACGTGTTCGTCATGGTGGCCACTGACGGGAGGCGCCTCGCCTTCATAAAGAAAGACGCGCCCCCGTCGGTCGCGGATTTTGAAGCGGGCGCCGTCATTCCCCCCAAGATACTCCAGATTGTTATGAAACACGCCGGAGACGAGGGGATTATCGGCGTTTCGGTGTCGAAGAAACAACTCTTTGTCCGGTTCGGCTCCTATGACCTCTCTTCTCTCCTGATTGAAGGAACCTTCCCGGACTACGAGCGGGTCATACCGGAGGCCCAGAGCCGTGTTTTCACGATTGACCGCACCGAGACGCTTGAAGCTCTCAAGCGGGTTTCCATTCTGGCGGAGAAAAAATCCCACCGGATTTATCTGGGCCTTCTCGAATCCGGCGGCCTTAAGGTTTACGCGGAGGAAAGCGACCAGGGATACGCCGAAGAGGAGATACCCTGCAAATACGACGGCGACGAGATGGCTATCGCCCTTAACTGCCGGTACATCGCGGAACCTTTTCAGGTCATAGACAGTAAAGAGATAAGCATCCATTTTACCGACCCGAACAAGGCGATAACCATAAAGCCGGAGCCGGAAAAAGATTTCTTTCATATCGTAATGCCCATGCAGCCGTAACCGGTGTTATTTTCAGCGCTGCGGACCGCTTCGTTTCGCAACCTTGCGGATACCGAGGTCGACACCGGCGGGAAAGACGTGTTTCTCATAGGGGAAAACGGACAGGGAAAGACCAATTTTCTTGAGGCGGTGTATTTCTGCTCCTACGCCTCGTCTTTCAGGGGTGCGCCGGACCGCGACCTTGCGCGATCCGGCGGGACCGGCTGTTCCGCGGCGGCGCGGTTTTCGGATTCCCTCTACAATCAGGTACTGATACGCTTCGAGCGCGGGCGCAAAACCGTGTACCTTGACGGAAAACGGGTACACGACCGCCGCGACCTCCTCGCGGTGGTTCCCTGTATCGTGTTCTGCCATGAGGACATGGAATTCGTGGCCGGAAGCCCGGAACGGCGGCGCTGGTTTTTCGACCAGAACCAGAGCCTCTACGATCCTGTGTACCTCGATGACCTGCGTAAATACCGGCAGACCTTAAAGACGCGCAACGCGCTCCTTCGGAAAGCCGGGCTGACCGGCGGGAACGCACGGGATATGCTGGACGCGATAGACCCGCAAATCGTCCGGTACGGCCTTGCCCTTATCGAGAAACGGCGGGAAGCGGCGGCGCATTTTTCCCGCGCCTTCGGTTCCCTCTACGCCGAGGTATCCGGCATACGGCACATCGGGATCCGCTACCTTTCGTCATGGAAGGCCGAGACCTATGCGGGGATTATCGCGGGGCTTGCGGAGAAGCGGGAACAGGATCTGGCCTCCGGGATTACGCTTACCGGCCCCCATCGGGACCGGTATATCTTTAATCGGGAGGGGCTTGAGTTCTGCGGCACCGCGTCCACCGGACAGCGCCGGCTTTTGGCGCTCCTTTTACGGGTGGCCCAGGCGCAGCGGTTTCGGGAGATAACCGGCAAACAGCCGGTCTTTCTGTTGGATGACGTGCTTCTGGAGCTTGATCCCGAAAAGCGGCGGCGGTTTCTGGCGGTTATGCCGGAATACGATCAGGCGTTTTACACCTTTTTACCGGAGGAACCCTTTGAGCGGTACCGTAAACCGGACACGCTCGTTTATTACGTTATGAACGGACGCCTCTACCCGTACTCGGCAGCGGGTTTTTTTACCTAACGACCGCCCGCGCTGCCGGAACTACCATAAACTTGCCGGCGAAACAACGGTGAGGCACAAGAGCGCGATGACGCTTACAAAGACGACGGCAGTAACGATATATACCCACAAAGGCAGGAGGGCGCGGGGCCGCGCCGGGGGTCTGGAGAGAGGCGGGGGTTGGGGAGGGGACTTGGACGCGGGTTCCGGCGGCGCGGGAAGCGGCGCCGAGTAGCCGCACTGGGGACAGCCGTTACTGAACACCTCAAGCTCCCCGTTAAAGCCACAGACGGGACAACGCACCGCCTCAAAAGAACAGCCGCATTCGGGACATTCGTCAGCATCCTGCGGGACCTCAAAGCCGCACTTGTCGCAATAAAAGTGGAGTTTTTCCGGTTTGCCTTTCATACAAAGGGGGTGCGTCCCCCGCTCTTGTCAGCCTGCGGCCCGTTTCTCCACGCCGGCGTTCCCGCCGGAAGCCGCCTCCGACTTGGCGCACGAGGTATCCTTGCAGCAGGCGCACGGGGACTCTGACGCGCTCTTTTTGGCGGCTCCGGCTTTCTTGTCAGTGGCATAAAAGCCCGATCCCTTAAAGATAACGCCGCCGCCGCCGTTAATGAGCCTTCGCACCTCTTGGCCGCATTCGGGGCAGACGTCAAGGGGCGGGTCTTTCATGCCTTGAAAGACCTCAAAGGTGTGGGAGCAATTTTTACATTCATATTCATAGGTTGGCATGATTTCCTCTCGGTGTATGTTTTTACGGTTTATTTTGAGTAGAATATACTGAAAACTGGCTGAAAAGTAAAGCCGCGCCCGCAGCGGAGAGATCGCCGGTACGCATGGTGAGATATACCCCGTCCTGCGCCGGCGGGTTGGCGAAAAGCGTGGCCGCCAGATCCGTCGGCGTAAGGTCCCGACCCTCAAGCGGCGCGGGCGCGGGCATGAAAAGCCGCGCCATGCCCACAATGGCCGCCAGAGCCCTTGCGTGGCTCTCTGACGGCGTTTCCATGCGTATGGTCCCCTGATAAAACCCGCCCGCCTCATGCACCGCGAACAAAGTCCGTCCCGCGGGAATCTCTATGGGCAGTCCCAGAGACGCCAGAAACCGGTTAATAGGTTCCGCCGCGTTTTCTATCCAGCCGGCAAGTACCACGCCGCGCCGGAAGTCCCCGAAATCAGCGGGGCTTAGGGCCCCGGGCCGGGGCGTGAAAGGGTCCCCGTCTGAAACAAAGGCGCGGTCATTGCTAAGGGACACGGACATCTTGTCTCTGGCGGAGTGCCAGTAGGAGTCCCCGATTTCGGAGGTCTGTTTCTTCCACGCGCCGTCAAAGAAAAAGGCCGTGTTTGCCCGGGCCTTCGGGTAGGCGCCCCGGGCAGCGGCCTGAAACCGGCGGGGCGCATTTTCCGGGTAGTACGCCGCCACAGCGGACCGGGTACGGTCAAGAATTTGCGCCACCCGCTTTTTGTTCATGTTCCGCATCATGGAAAGGTCTACGGCGTCCAGTATGGGACGCGCCGCCGGCACGTCGATAGTGATATAGAGGGTTCCGCCAGGGGCAAGGGGGGCGAACTCGTCAAGATCTTTAAGAGAATCGTTATACGCAGCCGAGCCTGTGGCGCAGGAAGAGAGCGCCAGGGCCGCCGCCAGCGCGCCGGAGAGCGCCCATGCCCGCCGCCTCTTGCTATACTTTCTCAAGGTGAACAAACCAGACCTCCTCTCCAGCCTCAATCTTTTTCATACCTTCCATCGTATCTCCTTCGCCCCATTCGACCGCGCCGGCAAGGGTCTCCGCCTTCACCACCTCGGCAAAGGCATCCCATGCCCGCCGCAGCCGCTCCGATCCGAAGAGCCGCAGCCGGATGCGGTCGGTAACCGCCAGCCCCATCTCCTTGCGGGTATTCTGCACCCCGCGAATGAGGTCCCGCGCATCCCCCTCCCGGGCAAGCTCTTCGGTAATCTCGGTGTCAAGGCCCACCGTGAGGGTGCCTTCGTTTAGGACCTTGAGCCGCGCCTTTTCAAGACGCCGAATCACCACTTTCTCAGAGGTAATATCCACACTCCGGCCCGCGGCCTCGATAGAGAGGGTCGCGCCGTCAAGGAGCGCCTGTATTTCATTCTGGCTCAGGCCCTCGATACGGGCGGCTGCGGCCTTCATGTCCTTTCCAAGCTCCTTGCCCAAAATCCGAAAGTTGGCCTTGACCTCGTATTCCACCAGATCTTCTTCGTTGTCTTTGACCGCCGCCTGTTTTACGTTGAGCTCTTCCCGAATAATCTCTTCCAGTTCAAGAAGCACCCGCTTTTCTTCCTCGTTACGGGTAACCAGCTCCACGCGCTTAAGGGGCTGGCGGGTCTTGATGTTATGCTGGGACCGGAGCGCCCTGCCTATGGACACTGCCCGCTGCGCGACCGCCATCTTGTATTCCAGACGGGGATCCCGCCGCTCCGCCTTCGGAACCGGAAAATCCGCCAGATGTACGGATTCCGGGTCCCCTTCGTTCCGCAGGTTTGCCCAGATAGCGTCGGTTATAAAGGGTATAAAGGGGCTTGCCACGGTGATAAAGGTTTTGAGCGCCTGATAGAGCGCGCCGTAAGCTTCCGTCTTGTCCCGATCGTTCTCGCTGCGCCAGAAGCGCCGGCGGGAACGGCGGATATACCAGTTGTTTAAGAGGTCGATAAACTCCCGAATAGGCTGGACCCCACGGGAAAGGTCATACACGTCAAGCGCCGCGCCGACCTTTTCAACCAGTGTTTCAACCGCCGAGAGTATCCATTTATCAAGGGGGTTTGACGGATCTTCCGGCGCGCCGGCGGGGCGGGCATTATCAATGTTCGCGTAGGTAACAAAGAAACTGTAGGCGTTCCACAGGGGGATAAGGATGGCCTTCATCACGTCCCGCACCGCCTCGTCGCTGTACCGCAGGTCCTCCGCGCGCATCACCGTTGAATCCACCAGAAAAAGCCGGAGCGCGTCGGCGCCGAAAGAGCTGACCACCTCCATCGGGTCCGTGTAATTACGCAGGCTCTTGGACATCTTCTTGCCGTCTGATGCCAGGACAATGCCGTTTACGATACAGTTCCTAAAAGCCGGACGCTTAAACAGCGCGGCGCTCAGGATCGTGAGGGTATAGAACCAGCCGCGGGTCTGATCAAGACCCTCGCTTATAAAGTCCGCGGGAAAACGGCTCTCGAAAAACGCCTTGTTCTCAAAGGGGTAATGGTGCTGGCTGTAGGGCATGGCGCCCGACTCGAACCAGCAGTCAAGCACCTCCGGTATCCGTCCCATCTGCGCCCCGCACTCGCAGGGAATACGGATACCGTCGATAAAATGCTTGTGTAAATCCGCCGGTTCCGCGCCGGAGAGCTCCCTGAGTTCCGCCCGGCTGCCGATACACACGGTCTTGCCGCACTCCGGGCATTTCCAGATAGGCAGGGGGTTTCCCCAGTACCGGTTCCGGCTTATGGCCCAGTCCCGCGCCCCCTGGAGCCATTTCCCAAACCGGCCCTCTTTTATATGCTCCGGCATCCAGCGGATACTGTCGTTGGCTTCCAGCATCTCGTTTTTTATCTTCTCCACACGCACAAACCATGAGCCTACGGCGCGGTAGATAAGGGGGCTTTTGCACCGCCAGCAGTGGGGATAGGGGTGAACGGTCTGATCCCGCCGTACCAGTTTCCCCTCTGCCTTGAGGCGCTCTATGATGGGCTTGTCCGCGTCCTTCACGAACATCCCCTGATAATCCGGCACTTCGCTTGTGAAGCGGCATTCCGCGTCAATCGGAGAGATAACCGGTACGCCGGTGCCGCGCAGAACCCGCTGGTCGTCCTCGCCGAACCCCGGGGCCGTATGCACGATGCCGGTGCCGTCTTCGGTGGTAACAAAGTCCCCGGCGTACACCTTGAAAGCTTCCGGCGCGTCTTTGAAGTAGGGAAACAGCGGCTCGTAGGCGGCGCCTGCCAGGTCCGCGCCTTTTTTGCGCCAGAGTATCCGGTAGGACGCGGGATCCTTGTAGTACGATCCGAGTCGGGATTCCGCCATAATATACCCCGCGTCCCCGTCCTGGGCCAGCACGTAGTCAATCTCCGGCCCCACCGTGAGGGCCAGATTAGAGGGCAGGGTCCAGGGCGTGGTGGTCCACGCGAGGAAGTAAACCGCGCCCACGTCGGGCGAAACGCACCCGGCCCCGGACCGCGCCTTAAAACGCACGGTAATCGCGGGGTCGCGGGTCTCTTCGTACCCCCCCTGGTTGACCTCGTGGTTGGAAAGCACGGTTGCGCAGCGGGGGCAGTACGGGAGGATGTAGTGTCCCTCGTAAAGCAGATCCTTGTCCCAGAGGGATTTCATCACCCACCAGATGGTTTCCATGTAATCAGTGTCCATCGTTTTATAGTCACGGTCAAAATCCACCCAGCGACCCAGACGGGTTATCACCTCCCGCCACTCTTTCACATACCTAAGCACCGAAGCGCGGCACGCTTCGTTAAAACGGGCGGTTCCGTACCGTTCAATATCGGTTTTTGAGTTAAGCCCCAGCTCTTTTTCAATAAGATGTTCCACAGGAAGCCCGTGGCAGTCCCACCCGAACCGGCGCTCCACCTTTTTGCCTTTCATGGTCATGTAGCGCGGGATAATATCTTTTATCGTATTGGGAACAAAGTGGCCGAAATGGGGAAGGCCGGTGGCAAAGGGCGGCCCGTCATAAAAGACGAACTCTTCCCGTCCCTCCCGCTGCCGCACCGACTTTTCAAAAATATGATTTTTTTCCCAAAACGCCAGCACCGTTTCTTCAAGCGCGGGAAAGCTTACCTTAGGGTCAACAGCCGTGTACACCGTGATTTCTCCTTATACATACCCGTAAGTATGCCACAAGCCCGCAGAAAAGTAACCCCCCAGCCTCCGGCCCGTCTCCGACGGTTTTAAGCACTGTTGTTTCCGAATGGTGCAACACCGTGTCCGTTGAGCGGGTTTGCACAGCCCAGGCGCGGCTACGCTTCGCGCAGCCTCCGGCTGTTCTAAACATGGCCGCCTGTTGTTTCCGAACGGTGCAACACCTTGTCCGGTTAGCGGGCTTGCACGGACCAGGCGCGGCCCGTCTCCGACGGTTTCAGCACTGTTGTTTCTTAATGGTGCAACACCGTGTCCGGTAAGCGGGCTGGTTGCTGCGTAGGCGCGGCTACGCTTCGCGCCGTCTCCGGCGCCGTCTCCGACGGTTTGTGCGTTGTTATGCGCGGTAGCCGGCGGCGGTAAATCATTTACTAATCT
>JAITHR010000086.1 GCA_031279895.1 Spirochaetaceae bacterium | reverse complement strand
GGTGGTAAGGCGGGGCGGCGTGGTGGTAAAGCGGGGAGGTGTGGTGATAAAGCGGGGCGGTGTGGTGGTAAAGCGGGGCGGCGCGGTGGTAAAGCGGGAAGGCGTGTGACTGAAACGCGGAGTTGTGTTGTCAAAGCGGGGCGTGGTGTGTCTGAAGCGGGGAGGCGGGGTGATAACGCGGGGAGGTGTGGTGGTAAGGCACGGAGGTGTGGTGGTAAGGCGGGGAGGTGTGGTGGTAAAGCGGGGCGGTGTGGTGCTAAGGCGGCGCGGTGTGGTGGTAAAGCGGGGAGGGAAGCTATGAAACCGCCCGCCGTTGCGCGAAGCGTAGCCGCGCCTAAACAGCAACCGGCGAAGTAACTGGACAAGGTGTTGCACCATTAAGAGGCAACAGGCGGCCATATTGTGCCTCCGGCGCCGCCGGCGGACAAGGTGTTGCACTACTTTGAAGCAACAGGCGGCCATGCTGTGCCTCCGGCGCCGCCGGCGGACAGGGTGTTGCACAACTTTGAAACAACAGGCGGCCATGCTGAAGCCGTCGGAGACGGGGGAAAGAAAAATGTTTTTTGTATTGCCTCTTGAATGTGATATGGGATATAATAAAAAACCAATGAAAAGTGGTGCGGTTCAACAAATCTATTTTTATTATTTTTATACTGGAGGGCTTTCGTGGCAAAACAGAAAAGCGTGTACTTCTTCGGCGAGGGAAAATCAGACGGCGACGCCAAGATGCGGGACATTCTTGGGGGCAAAGGCGCGAATTTGGCGGAGATGACCAATCTCGGCATACCGGTTCCCGCGGGTTTTACGATTTCTACCGAAGTTTGCGCGGCGTATTATGAAAACAAGGAACAGTATCCCGAAGGACTGGAAGAGGCGGTGCTGAAGAACCTTAGAAAACTTGAGAAAGTGATGGGAAAGAGGCTGGGGGATCCTGAAGATCCCCTGCTCGTCTCGGTTCGTTCCGGCGCGCCGGTGTCCATGCCGGGCATGATGGACACTATTCTTAACCTGGGTATGAACGACCGGGCGGTTCGGGGGCTTGCACAAAATACCGGCAACCCCCGTTTCGCCTGGGACGCATACCGGCGCTTTATTCAGATGTACGGCGACGTGGTGATGCGCGTACCAAGCGAGCGTTTTGAAGAAGCGCTGTCTGACGTGAAGAAAGCAAGGCAGGTGGAACTGGATACCTGTCTTGATAAAGAAGATCTCGAAGTGCTGGTGGGCAGGTATAAAGAAATCGTGCGGAAGCACACGGAAAAAGATTTTCCCCAGGACCCGATGGAGCAGTTGTGGGGCGCTATCAACGCGGTATTCGGGTCGTGGATGAACGAGCGGGCCATTAAATACCGGCAGATAAGCGGGATAAAAAATATCAAAGGCACCGCGGTAAACGTGCAGTCCATGGTTTTCGGCAATTTCGGCGACGATTCGGGAACCGGCGTCTGTTTCAGCAGGGATCCGTCCACCGGGGAGAACGTGTTTTACGGCGAATACCTTATGAACGCCCAGGGCGAGGACGTGGTTGCGGGCATAAGGACGCCGGAAAAGATAAGCGCCCTGGAAAAAGAAAACAAGCCTATTTACGACGAGCTTATGCGGATACGGGACAAGCTGGAGAACCATTTTCGGGATATGCAGGACATGGAGTTCACCGTGCAGCAGGGGAAACTGTTCCTTCTCCAGACGAGAAACGGGAAGCGCTCCGGCGCCGCGGCGCTCAAAGCGGCGCTCGACATGGTTGAAGAGAAGCTCATTGACAAGAAAACCGCGATTTTCCGCGTGGGGCCGGAACATTTGGACCAGCTCCTCCACCCCCGCATTGATCCCGAAGCGCTGAAACGGGCCGTTTCCCTGACGAAAGGACTTAACGCATCCCCTGGCGCCGCTGCCGGGCGGATCGTGTTCTCCGCCAAAGACGCGGAAGAGTGGCACGGAAGGGGCGAGCGGGTCCTGTTGGTGCGCCAGGAAACCAGCCCCGAAGACATCGGCGGCATGGTGGTTTCACAGGGAATCCTGACCTCCACAGGCGGCATGACCAGCCACGCGGCGGTCGTGGCCCGCGGCATGGGAACGCCCTGCATCGCGGGCGCCAAGGGCGTTACGATAAAGGGGAAAAAAGTGGAGATAGGCGCCGCCTCGTTTGACGAGGGGGACTGGATTACGATAGACGGTTCCACCGGCAGCGTGTATCAGGGCGAGCTTCCCCTTATAAAGACGGATATTTCCGAAAACGAGATGGCCCGGACTTTCCTGGGATGGTGCGACGAGGTGCGGGCATCCGCTGTCCGCGGGCATATCCGCGGGTTTGAGGTGCGTACCAACGCGGACCTGCCGGAAGACGCGCAGCGGGCTTTCAAGTTCGGCGCCGAAGGGGTGGGACTGTGCCGCACCGAGCACATGTTCTTTGACAAGAGCAAGCTCATCCACTTCCGCGCCATGATCGTAGCAGACACCGAAGCGGAACGGAAAGCGGCGCTCAAGCAGATCCTCCCGCTCCAGCAGCAGGACTTTTTCGGAATCTTCAAGGCGATGGAAGGCAGGCCCGTAACTATCCGGCTCCTCGACCCGCCGCTCCATGAGTTCGTCCCGCATACGAAAGAAGAAATCGAAGAGCTTGCGGAACACCTCCGGGTGTCCTCCCATACACTCCTCCCGAAAATCGAGAAGCTCCACGAAGCCAATCCGATGCTCGGACACAGGGGATGCCGCCTTGCGGTTACCTATCCCGAAATCTACGATATGCAGGTGGAAGCCATCGCGCTTGCGGCGGTCGAGTGCGTGCGCCAGAACATTCCCGTAACCCCGGAGATTATGATACCGATCGTGTGCGACGAAAGGGAGCTTGGCCTGCTCCGTCCAAGCGCGGAGAAAATCCTCCATAAAGTATTCACCGAAACCAACGTGTCAGTGGCGGTCAAGATAGGCACCATGATCGAGGTTCCCAGAGCCGCGCTCCGCGCCGACAGGGTTGCGGAATACGCGGACTTCTTCAGTTTCGGCACCAACGACCTTACCCAGATGACCTTTGCCTTCAGCAGGGACGACGCGGCCTCATTCCTGCCGGCTTACCTTGAAAAAGGAGTGCTTGAGGACGATCCTTTCAAGTCCATTGACGAAGGAGGCGTGGGGCAGCTTATCACCGGCGCGGTGGAAAAGGGCCGGCACTTCAAAAAAGATCTTAAAATCGGTATCTGCGGCGAACACGGCGGGGATCCCGCGACCATTGATTTTTGTTACCGCTCCGGTTTGAGTTACGTGTCGTGTTCACCCTACCGCGTACCTATCGCACGCCTTGCCGCGGCGCAGGCCATACTGAAAAATCACGACGTTTCGGCAAAAGCGCCGAGCCAGCGGGCGGCGCGGAAAAAGGGCAGGCCCCGTATCCGCAAACCGCGGGTGTAACGCCGGCGCGGGAACAGGCGCGTCCTCTTCCCGCGCTTCCGGCTTTTTTTCGCTGTTTGATTGACGCGCAAGGAGCGCTCACCAATGAAAGCATTATTTATCGGCGGAACCGGCACCATCGGCGCCGCGGTTTCCCGAAGGTTCCTTGAAGAGGGGGGAGAACTGACGCTCCTTAATCGGGGAAACCGGAACAGTCTCTTCTCCGGCAGAGTTACCGAGATACTCTGTGATATTAACAACGAAGAGGAAGCCGCCGAAAAGCTCGCGAACCTGTCTTTTGACGCGGTGGTGGACTTTATTACTTTCGCGCCCGCGCACGTTGAGCGGGACTACCGGCTTTTCAGAGACAAGACCGCCCAGTATATCGCCTTTAGCTCCGCTTCGGCCTACCAAAAACCGCTTGAAAACTATCTGGTCAACGAAAGCACCCCCCTTTCCAACCCCTATTGGGAATATTCGCGGAACAAAATAGCCTGCGAAGAGACTCTCCTCACGCTCTATAGGGAGCAGGGCTTTCCTATGACGATCGTCCGCCCCAGCCATACCTACGACGAGCGGAGCGTACCGGTTGGGGTTCACGGCAGAAACGGAAGCTGGGAAGTAATACGCAGGATGTGCGCGGGAAAGCCGGTTATCATCCACGGAGACGGCACGAGCCTGTGGACCGTAACCCATACGAGTGATTTCGCCAGGGGGTTTACCGGCTTAATGGGAAATACACGCGCCCTGGGCGAGGCGGTTCAAATCACGTCCCACGAGACCCTCACCTGGAACCAGATATACCGGTCTATTGCCCGGGCGGTTGGCGCGGAACTCAAAGCCGTGTATGTGTCGAGCCAGTTCCTCTCGCAGGTAGGCCCCTACAATTTCCAAGGCGGGCTTCTGGGGGACAAGGCGCACTCCCTCGTCTTTGACAACGCCAAACTCAAACGACTGGTTCCTGATTTTATTGCTTCGGTTCGTTTTGACAGCGGGGTGCGCGCCGCGGTGGAACATATACGCGCCCGTCCCGAATTACAGCGGGAAGACCCGGAATTTGACCGGTGGTGCGACCGAGTCGTCGCGGCGCAGGCGCGGGCGCTCGAAGAGGCGCGTAACCCTCCGTCTGAAGAGGAGACCTAAGCCGGTCAGTCGTCTTTATTTATCGTTTTTTATTTTTTTATTTTTTTTATCGGGAGGCTTTTTGCGGTACTGTTCCCGCAAGGCATGGTACACCACAAACGCGATGAATACGAGAATCAGCAAAACAAAAAGCAGGAGGGGGAGGGGATCGCCTTCTTTGACCGGCGTTACCTCTTCTTCGGGCATGATATTAAGCGTCGGCCCTTTGACGACCACCGCGGCAGGCTCGCCGAAAATAATGAACAGACACAGAGCCACCGAGATTCCGATAATAAGGAGCGCCATAATCGCGGCCCATCGAATAATGAGGCTGGATTTTTTCGATACCGCGAAATGCACAATGAGTATAAACAGGGCAAGAGGCACGAGCATAAGAGGGATTGGTATACTGAACATACTCTCTATATCGTCAAAACCATTGGTTTTTTACATCCCTCCGCAGCAGCCTCCGCAGCCTCCGGCTGTTCTAGCATGGCCGCCTGTTGTTTCCAAACGGTGCAACACCGTGTCCATTGAGCGGGCTTGCACAGCCCGGGCGCGGCTACGCTTCGCGCAGCCGATCGCGGTTTGGGAGCCGTGCGTTGTTTTGCGTAGTAAGGGGTTGGGCGTTGTTCGCGGCTAGGCGCGGTACGCGGCGGAGCGCGGCGCGGGAAACTTAGGTAAGAAAAGAAAGGAAAGGAAAGCGAGCGTATGTTAGACAGTAAAATCATAAAAGGGACCGTGTATAAACTATCAAAGTCTCTTGAGGATCAATACATTATCACCTACGATAACGGCGGCGGCGATATTGAAATATTCAAAACCGATGAATACAAGTTTGCCGAAGACGTATGGAACGTATGGTTAGAGAACAATGATGAGTTTAATAGAATAACAGATGTTTACGAATGGTTAGGATATGAAGCGTTCCAAATGAATCCGAACGTGCCTCCAAAGAATAAAGATGAAGAGCTCTGATTTTCTCCCTATTACTCTCCACAGCCTCCGCAGCCTCCGGCTGTTCCACAGGCCAGCCTGTTTCATAAGTTTCCAGCTGTACGCGGCAAACCGTGCGGCGTCTGCTTTGGGCCGCATCAGGACGCTTATGGCAGGGGGTTTGGGGGAACCGGTTTCCCCAGCCGCCGGAGGCAGCTAGTCTGTCTTTACCTGCTTTGTCGCGGTATCAGGAAGCTTAGGGAACCGTCGGAGACGGCGTCGGAGGCAGCTAGTCTGTCGTTACCTGCTTTGTCGCGTTTCGCAGGAAGCTTTTGAAACCGTCGGAGACGGTGCTGGTCTTGACGTGTCGGAGGGGTTGGGATATAGTGCCGGAAGGTTTTGCCGCTTAAAACAAAAAGTGTATATTAAAGAGTAGGTATGTGCGCATGAATAAAATATTAAAAGAAAAAATTATGGAAGCCTTCACGTCGGTGCTTCCCATTACCGCGATTGTCTTAATGGTCAGTGTTGTGTTCCCCATGCCCGCCGGCACTATCCTTATGTTTCTCGTAGGGGCCGTGCTTCTTGTTATCGGCATGGGCTTCTTCAGTCTGGGAGCCGATATGGCCATGATGCCTATGGGCGAGGGGATCGGCATCCAGCTTACCAAAACCCCCAACCTGGTGATTATCCTTTTTATCAGTTTTCTTATGGGTCTCATCATCACGGTCGCGGAGCCGGATCTCCAGGTGCTGGCCAGACAGGTGCCGTCCATCCGCCCCTCGATGATCCTTATCGCTACCGTGGGGGTCGGCGTGGGGTTTTTCCTCGTAGTGGCGATGGTGCGGACCTTATTCAAAATCCCCCTCGGCATCCTCCTCGTCATTTTCTATGTTATTACCTTTTCGATTACCTACTTCGCGCCGAATACCTTCATCCCCGTGGCCTTCGACTCGGGCGGCGTAACCACCGGCCCCATCACGGTGCCGTTCATCCTCTCGATGGGAGTCGGCGTGGCCTCTATTCGAAGCGACCGGAACTCTCAGGATGACAGTTTCGGCCTCGTGTCCCTGTGCAGCGTGGGCCCCATTATGGCGGTGCTTCTTTTAGGCATCTTTTTCCGGCCCTCCGGCGCGGCGGTGGAAAGCCACACGGCGCCTGTGGTGGAAACCACGCGGGACGTGGTAAAGGATTTCGTGATAGAAATCCCCCATTACTTCGAGGAGGTTATGACCGCTCTGGGTGCGCTGGTCGGATTTTTTCTGATTTTCCAGCTCGTCTCAAGACGCTACAAGCGCCATCAGGTCGTGCGGATCGTGGTGGGTTTCCTCTATACCCTCATCGGTCTCGTGGTCTTTCTCACCGGCGTAAACGTGGGCTTTATTCCGGTGGGCCACCTCTTGGGACACGACCTTGCGAAATCCGCGGTAAAATGGATTCTGGTGCCGCTCAGCATGGTCATCGGCTACTTCATCGTGGCCGCGGAGCCTGCGGTGCACGTGCTTAACAAGCAGGTGGAAGAAATATCCGCCGGCGCCATAAGCCAGCACGTTATGAAAAAGGGGCTTTCTATCGGTATGTCTCTGGCGCTGGCAATTACCATGACCCGAATCCTCTTAGGCATCCCGATTATGTGGATTTTGATACCGGGCTACACTTTCGCCCTGATACTGACCTTTTTCGTTCCCAAGATTTTCACCGGCATCGCCTTTGACTCTGGCGGGGTATGCAGCGGCCCCATGACCTCCACGTTCCTCCTCCCCCTTGCGATGGGGGCCTGCGAGGGCGCGGGACGGGACCTTATGACCGACGCGTTCGGCATTGTGGCAATGGTGGCCATGGCGCCTTTGGTGGTTATCCAGCTCATGGGACTCATCTACGGAAGCAAGATGAAGACCTCCAAACAAGCGGTGCATAAAGACGTGAGTGCCGAGGACACGGGAATTATTATAGAGTTTGAGGTGGGCGTATGATAAATCCGGGGATAAAACTACTCCTTTTCATCATAGATTGGGGCAAATCAAAGATAGTTTCCAAGGTATTCGAGCAGGAAAACGTCCAGTTTTACTTTTTCAGCAAAGGGAAAGGCACCGCCACGTCGGAAATCCTTGACGTGCTGGGCATAGGTTCCAGTGATAAGGCGGTAATCCTCTCGGTGGAACAGGACTTCATGGTGCCGGTGCTGCTCAGGGGGGTACGGGAGAAGCTTGGTGCCCACAGCGCGGGTGCGGGCATCGCGTTTACCATCCCGCTTTCGGCGATAAACCAGCCGCTCTTTACGATGCTCAAGGAACGGCTTGTTCCCGACGGGACCGCCGGGAACAAAACGGAAAAAAATGAAAAAGAGGAAAAAAACATGGAAATTAAAAATGATCTTATTATCTCCATTATCAATAAAGGGTACAGCGACGAGTTTATGACCGTGGCCAAAGAAGCGGGCGCGAGAGGCGGCACGGTGCTTAACGCCAGGGGTCTTACCAGCAATAAACCGGTGAAGTTCTTCGGGGTTTCCATTCAGGACGAGAAAGAAATCATCATTATTCTGACCAGTCGGGAACAGCGGACGCCTATCATGGAAGCGTTGAGTAAAGCCTACGGCATGGCCAGCCACGCGGACGGCATCATCTTTTCCCTGCCGGTTGACGGCGTTATGAGCCTCAACGTCGAGTAGCAGCCTCCGCAGCCTC
>JAITHR010000084.1 GCA_031279895.1 Spirochaetaceae bacterium | reverse complement strand
GAACATCAATGTTTTGTCTCAGAACATCAATGTTTTGTCTCAGAACATCAATGTTTTGTCTCAGAACATCAATGTTTTGCCTCAGAACATCAATGTTTTGTCTCAGAACATCAATGTTTTGCCTCAGAACATTAATGTTTTATCTCAGAACATTAATGTTTTGTCTCAGAACATCAATGTTTTGTCTCAGAACATCAATGTTTTATCTCAGAACATCAATGTTTTGTCTCAGAACATCAATGTTTTACCGCCTCCGCCGGCAGTCTCCGACTGTTTCATAAGCTTCCTGCCATGCGGCTCAAAGCGGGCAAAGTCTGCTTACAGGGCGCGATGCGGGAAGCCGTTGGAACCGTCGGAGACGGCGCGCCTAAACTGTGCAAGCCCGCTAACCGGACAAGGTGTTGCACCATTAAGAAACAACAGTGCTGAAGCCATCGGAGACGGGCTGCGGCGGCAGTCTCCGACTGTTTCATAAGCTTCCTGCCATGCGGCCCTAAGCGGACGCCGCCCGCTTAGCCGCGGTATCGGGAAGCTGTTGGAACCGTCGGAGACGGCGCGCCTAAACTGTGCAAGCCCGCTAACCGGACAAGGTGTTGCACCATTCGGAAGCAACACGCGGCCATGCTGTGCCACCCGCCGCCGGCGGGCAAAGTCTGCTTACAGGCGCGATGCGGGAAGCTTATGTGCCGCCCGCCGGCGGCGGGGGCGGCTGGCGTTCAAGGGAGAGGCGGGCGTTGAGGTAGTCCGGATCGAATTGGAGGGCCTGCTCCAGCGCCCCGCGGCTTTTCTCCTCCTCGCCCAAGGCGCGGAAACACCGGCTTATGCTATAATAAACCTTCGCCGCGTTTCTTTTCTCTTTTGCCTCTTTTATATCCGTATCCCTCCGGTCCTTCCCCGCTTCCCCCGCGCTTTCTTTCATTATATTTTCTTTCATTATATCCGCGGCGGCCTGATAATACGCGAGAGCGGCGCCTTTGTCCTGACGGATTTCCCTTATTCGCCCCCGGTTTGCCGGCACCTGCCAGAGCGGGTCCGCAATCTCCGCAAGGCGCTGTTCGGCCTCGTCAAACAGGCCCTCCCGTATGAGCGCGAGGCTTTCGTGCAGCGCCAGAGACGGCGCGTCAATCCCGTATTGCGCGGCCTGGGTAATAAGCAGGGCGGTCTCGTCATACCGGCGCTGGTGATCAAAGAAATAGCACCCCCATTGGTATATTCTGGGGTCTTGGGGATACCGGTTTACCAAAAGCCACGTTTCGGCGGTCATCTTGTCAAGCGACCACGCCGCCTCCCGCCGGCGCAGGAGTTCGAGATCAATAAGGAAGTCCCCGGTCGGCTCGTCCTCAAGCAGGGACACGCTCTCGTCGTCTTTCAAAAGGCGGGTATAGCAGACGATTCCGTAGGCGTGATAGGAAGAGGGATCCGCTTCAAGGAGAAAACGCTTCATCCCCTCGATTTTCGAGGCGGTATCCTCGGAGGTGGCGGCAAGATTATACATCCCCCTGGCTTTGAGCGGCACGGAAAACGGGGACGCGGCGCCGTCATCCCCGACCGGCGAAACCTTCGGCGCAAGGAGGGCCGTCCACAGGCCCCGCGCACCGGAAAGGCGTCCCGAAAGCCAGAGCGCGTCAGCCTGCCGCGCCATGCCGTACTCGTCAGACGACAGGGAGAAAAGCTCCGCAGCCCGCAGGGGGTTGCCGAAATCATAGAAAAACTCGGCTGCAAGGCGGATTGTGTCGGGGTTTCGGGTAGCGGGATTGCGGAGGAGGCCGCTTATGTGGGAGGACGCGCCGGACAGGTCCCCGTTAAGAACCCGCAGGAGCGCGAGGTCAACCGCTAAAGCGGGGTCCGATCGAGACGAGGTTTCCGGCGCCGGCGCGGTATAAAGGATTTCCTTATTGGGGATGGCGCCGGCGCGTTCCGGGCTTTTGAAGTCCCCCAAAAGGAGATACAGCCCCAGCGCCGCGGGACGCAGTCTGGCTTCGGTTAAAGCCGCCGCGTATTCCCTGAGACGCGCCGCGTTTTTCTCCGGCACGGCCTCCCCCGTTTCCTCCGTTTCCCTCGTTTCTTTCGTTTCCTTCATAAGGAGGGACTCTGCTGCCAGAACAGCCAGGGGCTCGGAAAACGGGAGGGCGCGGGCGGATTGCTCCGCGGCTTTCCGGTATGCCGGTACGAAACGGGGGTCCTGCCGCGCCAGAACCCTGCGGCGCTTCAGTACCGAAAGGCGGGACTCCGCGCCCAGGGTCTTTTTGTCCAGCCGGTCAAGGGCGCGGTTTAGGGTTTCCGCCTTCACGGGGTTCGATTCGGTACGGTCGTTATAAAGCGCGTCGAACGCGGCCAGTTCCCGAAAGAAAGAGTCCCCGTCCCAGAAGTCCGCGCTGTTCTGCCGCCGGATAAGCAATACGGCGACTCCCGCGATTATAAGAAGCAGAAGGCTGATTGATACTCCCAGTATGATAACAGGGGGCGGTTTTCTGGATGTTTCGTTTTTCGGTTTTTCTTTCGGTTTCTTTTCCCGCGTTTCCTTTTTCGGAGCGAGCGCGGGGAGGGGAATAGGCATATTAGTCCTTAAGCGCCGGAGCGTTTTGCAGGGTTTTTCGGATACTGTCCAGAACCCCGTTCACAAACCGGTAGGATTCGTCAGTGCCGAACTCTTTGGAAATGCCGACAGCCTCGCCGATGACAATAGGCGGGGGCATATCGGACTGATACATGAGGGTATAGGTGCTCATCCGAAGCACCGCAAGGTCCACGCGGTTCACGCGGGAGAAAGCCCAGTTTTTCAAGTGGGACCGGATCATCGTGTCAACGGCCTTGATGTTTTCAATGGTGCCGATTACAAGGAGGCGGGAGAAATCCTCGATGCCCTCCTGCGCCAGACTTTCCCGTTTTTCCTGCTCAAGCCATGAAAGGTCAAACGCTTCGCCCGCTGAAACGCCGCTGGTTTCCCATGAATAAAGGGCCTGAAACGCCAGGATACGGCCTTTTCTTCTCGACGCCATAATCTCATCCCGACCGCGCCTACCAGTTAAGGTTGGCTTCCATCACTTGAAACGGGTTTCCCCGCCGCAGTTCCTGTATAAGCTCGTCAGAAGCCTGTTTGAGAATTGCCTGCTGCCGTTCCTGAAGCATGGCGTTCCCGATATAATCCCGCACGGTCATCGCGCTTCCAAGCTGGAAGATGTCGTCAAGGGCGAGGTTTTTCTGCTCGTGGGTTTCGATGACCTTCACGATGTAAAACGCCGTGGGCCCTTCCACCAGTCTCGATACTTCCCCCTGTTTAAGGCCGAAGGCGATGGACATAAGCTCCTGGCCCACCTGCTGCTGGGCTTCAAGGTTTCGGGGGAGGTACCCGCCGCCGGACCTATAGCCCGCGTTGTTCCCCTGTCCCTTAACCGCCGCTTCGTCGAACTTCGCCGGACTGGTTCCTATCTCGCGGATAAGGCGTTCCGCCTGCTCTTTGGCCTGGGTTTTGGACGGGGCGCCGGAGCCGGAAGACACGTAAGGCACCATAATCATCGAGAGCCCCACGGTTTCGGGCCGCACGAACTTCGTTTTGTTAAGGGTATAGGTATTGAGGATTTCCGCTTCAGTAGGAATCTTGATGGATTTAAGGAGCGTTTCCTTTTTTGAAAGGAGGTATTTCTGGGCGATAAGCTGGCGCCGGAGCTGTTCCCGAAACGCCGGCAGGTCAAGCCCCGTCTCGTTCCGTACCGCGGTAGCGAACTCCCCGTCAGTGGGCTGCCTTCCGAGCCGCTGGGCAAGGCCGGCCCGGAGCTGCTGTATCTGCTGGTTTATCTCGGTTTCCGCCACGGTGATTTTGTCCCGCTCAGCCGCCTGGATAGCCAGCCGCTCGTTTATCATCACGTCCAGTATCTGCCGCCGCTCCTCGGCGCTAAGCTTCCTTCCGCCCTGCTTTTCTATCTGGTCTATCTCGGCTTTTAACTGCTTCACGGTAATCGGCTCGGTTTTCGTCAGCTTCACGATGGCCGCCGGTTGCAGATCGGTTTGGGCGAATGTCGCGCCGCCTATAAAGAACAATAGGAGCGCGAGACAAGGTCGTATTTTTTTCATCTGTATCCCTCTCTCTTAATAATAAAAGAACAAATACCCCGCAGGTTACATACAAATCCGCATCTCTTTTGACATACCGCTCTAGCTCTCTTTTTCCAGCACCGCCCGGATACGGCGCACCCCGGCGGAGGAGGACTGCTCTTTCTGGATACGGAAAAGCCCCATACCGCCGGTGCGCTCGACGTGCGGCCCGCCGCAGACCTCTTTGGAAAAATCCCCGATAGTATAGACCTTGACGCGGGACTCGTACTTCTCCCCGAAAAGCGCCGTGGCGCCGTCTGTCTTCGCCTCTTCGAGGCTCATAACCTTCACGGTAACAGGCAGGTCCCGGGCAATCTGGGCGTTCACAATCCCCTCGGCTTCCCGTATTTCCTCCGTCGTCATGGGCGCGTGGTGGGAAAAATCGAAGCGCATCCGCTCGGCGGTGATGTTCGACCCTTTCTGCGCCACGTGTTCCCCCAGCACCATGCGGAGCGCCTTGTGGAGGAGGTGCGTAGCGGTGTGGTATTTCACCGCCATATCTCCCTGATCCCCCAGTCCGCCCTTGAAAAGCTGTTCGCTTCCGGCTCTGGAAAGGGTCTGGTGGTTCCGAAACGCCTCGTCGAACTCCGACCGGTTCACCGTCAGCCCCTGCTCCGCTGCCAGCTCCTCGGTAAGCTCGATGGGAAAGCCGTAGGTATCGTAGAGCTTAAACGCCAGTCTGCCGGACATGACCCTGCGGGGGTCTTTGAGGAGGTTGGGGAGGAGCTTCTCGAACTCGTGTTCCCCTTTCTGGAGGGTCTCAAGGAATTTCCCCTCTTCCCGATCCAGTTCCGCGATGATATACCCCCTGTTTTCCTCCAGTTCGGGATAGGGGCCGGAGAGTCGGTCGATAATAACCCGCGCCACCGGAGAAAGCACGAGGCCGGTTATGCCCAGCTTGCGCCCGTGCCGCGCCGCCCGCCGTATCAGCCTGCGGAGCACGTAGCCCGCGCCCACATTGGAGGGGCTTACCGCCTTGGGGTCCCCCAGAATAAAGGCCGCGGCGCGGGTATGGTCGCAGATGATACGCACCGACCGGTCCCGCTCCGGGTCCGCGCCGTAGACCAGCGCGGCGGCCTCCTCCACCGCCCGTACAATCGGGGCGAAAATCTCCGTGTCGTACACCGATTTCTTCCCGTTGAGTATGGTAACGGTGCGCTCGATGCCCATGCCCGTATCCACGCAGGTACGGGACAGGGGTTCGTAGGTTCCGTCGGCGGTTTTATTATACTGCATGAACACGTCGTTCCAGATTTCAAGCCATTTCCCGCAGGAACAGCCCGGGGCGCATTCGGGCCCGCAGGGTTCCCGCCCCATATCGATAAACATCTCCGAGTCCGGTCCGCACGGGCCCGTGGCGCCCGCCGGCCCCCACCAGTTGTCCGCACGGGGGCGGTAGCTTATCCGTTCACTCGGAATCCCCAGGGACTTCCACACGCCGGCGGACTCCTCGTCCCGCGCCACCGTAGCATCCCCCTCAAAAACCGTAACGCCGATTTTCCCAACCGGTATGTTAAGCCATTCCGGGGAGGTGAGAAACTCGAAGCTCATCCGAATGGCCCCTTCCTTAAAGTAATCCCCCAGCGACCAGTTGCCGAGCATCTCGAAAAAGGTCAGGTGGCTCGAATCCCCTACGGAGTCAATGTCGCCGGTTCTGATACATTTCTGGTAATCCACCAGACGCTTGCCCGCCGGATGGTCTTCCCCCAGAAGGTAGGGAACCAGGGGGTGCATACCGGCGGTGGTGAAAAGCACCGTAGGGTCATTATCCGGCAAGAGCGATTTGCCTTGAATCTGGGCGTGTCCTTTGGACTTGAAAAAAGCGATGTATTTGGATCGAAGTTCGTCAGCGTTCATGGGAAAAGAGTACGCCACCTGCCCCCCTTTGTCAACAGCCGGCGGCTGTTTCAAACAGGCCCAGCCTCCGGCTGTTTAAGCATGGCCGCGTGTTGTTTCCAAGCGGTGCAACACCGTGTCCGGTTACTTCGCTGGCTGCTACTTAGGCGCGGCCAGCCTCCGTCCGCCGGCGGCGGGTGGCACATAAGCTTCCCGCCACGCGCCCCGAACAACGACTGTCCGCGTACCACGCCGCGCCTTCCCGCTTTGCCACCACGCCGCCCCGCTTTGACGACACACCGCCCCGTTTCGGGGACACCGCTCCGCGTTTTGACGACACTGCGCCGCGTTTTACCGACACCGCGCCGCGCCTTGGAATTCCGACCCCTCACCTTGGGAATTCGGATCCGCGCCTTGGGGATCCGGATCCGCGCTCTGGAGATCCGCATCTCCGTCACGGAGGTGCGCGTCTTTATCACGGAGGTGCGCACTTTTGCCCCGCGGGTGCAAGCCCGCGCTCTGCGGGTGCAAGCCCGCGTCGTGCGGGTGCAAGCCCGCGCCCCGCGGGTGCAAGCCCGCGTGTTGGCGGGAAGTATTTCCGTGACGCTAGGACGGAATTCCGTGACGCTAGGACGTCCTAACGCGGCGCTGGGACGGAATTCCGTGACGCTAGGACGTCCTAACGCGGCGCTAGGACGGAATTCCAGGGCGCTAGGACGTCCTAAC
>JAITHR010000076.1 GCA_031279895.1 Spirochaetaceae bacterium | reverse complement strand
CGGCGCGAAGCGTAGCCGCGCCTTAGTAGGAACAAGCCCGCTTAGTGGACACGGTGTTGCACTACTTGGAGGAAACAGGCGGCCATGTTTGAAGCCGTCGGAGACGGGCCGCGCCTGGGCAGCAGCCAGCCTCCTAACCGGACAAGGTGTTGCACCACTCTCAAGCAACAGGCGGCCATTTTTAAACCCGTCGGAGACGGGGCGGAGGCTGCGGAGGCTGTTGACGGGGTGGGGGCGGGGTGATACTGTCAGGGGAGCGGGGTGAAAAGGGAGTGGTATGAGAAGTTTGAGAGCGCAGTTTTTTTTGGTTTTTATCGGGGTGGGGGTGTGTATTTCTCTGGGGGTGGGGAGTATTATGTACCGCGAGTATAACCGGTATATCAGGCAGTCCTACAGAACGACCCTTACGAGCGTATTAACCATGCTGGAGAGGGGGTATCCCGTTCTTTCGGAGCCGGAGTATCTCAAACAGCGGGGGCTGGAGGGGGCGGAAGAGTATTGGAGCCTTGTGGCCGCCATGCGCGACGTTGCCCGGTCTTTTGCCATAACCTATATTTATCTCTGCGCGCCTTCGGGCGGCACGTATCAGTTCGTGTTTTCTTCGGGAGACAGTGCGGAGGAGAGCGGTGCGGAGGATATTTTCGTGGACTTTGACCCGAACAGCATTCCGCCCATGCTTGACGCGGCGTATAAGACCGGTCTTCCCCAGCTTGACCGGGCGCCTTTTTCCGACGAGTACGGGACGTTTTTTTCAGGCTACCAGCCTATCGTGAAGGCCGGCGCGGTAAAGGCGGTGCTGGCGGTGGATTACGATATTTCCTTTGTAACCGCTCTGGAGCGGCGGGCCGCTGCTGCTTTCGCGCTTTCCCTTTCGGTGAGTATCCTTATAACCGGCATTCTGGCTTTCAAAGTCGCGGCGTCCTTTGCCGCGCCCATAAGGGAAGTGAAGAATATCGCGCTCTCCCTTGCGGCGCTCGATTTCGACGTGCGGATAAGCCGGCTCCGAAAGGACGAGATCGGCGAGATGCAGACGGCGCTGATACGGATACGGGACAGTCTTCGCAGCGCCATCGGGGACCTTAACGAACACCTGCGGAAAATGACCGCCACAGGGCGCAGGCTCAATACGGTGCTTAAGGAATCCTGTAACGCCCTGGGGTCCATAACCGGCGACATGGACGCGATGCAAACCCGCTCCGAGTCCCAGCTTACGTCGGCGGCGCACACCTCCGGGGCCATAGAGGAAATCGCCCGATCCATCGACGAGCTGGAAAAGGCGGTGCATACCCAGGGGGAGCGTATCGACCGGTCGTCCGCGGCGATTGAAGAGATGGTGGAGAATATCGACTCTATCCGGCTGGCCTCGGGAACCGTGAGCCGGACAGCGGACACGCTGGGCAAGTCTTCAGCCGCGGGGCATACGCTTTTAAGCAGGCTGGCGTATGAGGTGGCGCAGATGCGCGCCCAGTCCGCCACGCTGCAAGACGCCAACAAGACTATCGCGGACATTGCGGCAAAGACCAATATCCTTGCGATGAACGCGGCTATCGAGGCGGCGCACGCCGGGGAAGCGGGCAAGGGGTTCGCGGTGGTGGCGTTGGAGATACGGAAGCTTGCGGAGATGTCCGGTAAAGAGTCCGAGGGTATTTCCACGGAGATACGGAAACTTGAGCTGGCCATCGGGAAAATAGACGGCGCTTCCCGCGAAACCGTGGCGGCAATGGACACGATTTTCACGGAGATTAAGACGCTTGAGAGTTCTTTCGCGGCGGTGGATCACGCGGTTACCGAGCAGGCGTCCGGCGGGGGCCGGATACTCACGGCGCTCCAGACCATTCAGGAGATGACAAGCCGCGTGCGGGAGGGGACCGAGGTTATAAACCGGCAGAGCGTCTCGATTCACGAAGACATAACCGAGCTTCGGAACACGTCGGAGGAAGTAACCCGACTGGCGCACCGGGTAAAACTGGCAAGCGGGAACATCGCGTCTTTCCTTGAGCAGGCCCATGTAACCGGTTTGGAGTAGATGACCCGCGGGAGCGCGGGCGGGTTGCCAGACCTATGCTCTTGGCATACACTAGGGATATGCGGATACGTCTTACCATTATCCTTGTGGTACTGCCCTTCTTTGCCGTTACCCTGCTGCTCTCCGGCGTCGCGGGTTTCACGGCGGCGGCTCGCGGCATAGACCGGATAAACCGCGAGCTTTTTGATCTTAAAGCCCGGGACCTGAGAGCCTACGCAGAAGAGAAATGGCTGCTCCTTATGGAAAACCAGTATGCCGAACGTCCCGAAATGGTCAGCGCCGCGGCGCAGGACCTTTTTACCCGCGCCCGGACACTTATAACCGGAGAGGGGGAAATCATCTTCGCGGTGGACGCATGGGGAAACCTCACCGCAAGCACCGCGCCCCTTGAAATCAGAGCGAACGAGCGGGAGCCGCTCCTCCGAATCCTTGAAGACTCCGAAGAAGAGACCGTCCGCGCTTTCATTGACGGGAAAGCCCGGACGGTCTCCGTCTTTTACTGTATCCCCTTCGGGTGGCACGTCGTTATAAGCGTGGAACGGGTCTCCCTCTATCGGGAACTCACGGACATGATACCGCGGGCGCTTATAGGTGCGGGCGGATCCCTTTTCATAGGGGGCCTGCTCCTGTGCCTCCTTGCCCGACGCCTCTCCAAGCCCTTAAACGCCCTTACGAACACCGTGAAAGAGATTGCCGAGCGCATGGATGCGGGCGCACGGGCAGCGGTAGTCTATCCGGACGAGAGCGGAGCGCTGGCCCATAGCTTTAACGGCATGATGGCGCGCTTCGAGCTGCTTTATAAGGGGCTTAAAGCCTACGGGTTTAACGCGGCTATCTCGGAGCGCAAGGAGCGGCGGATAAAGGGGGTCTTCCAGAAATATGTGCCCAAAGACACGGTTGACAAGTTTTCAGGCGGGCCGGACGCGGCCCTTGCCGGAGAGACGAAGGAGCTGGCGGTGCTTTTTTCAGACGTCAAAGGCTTCTCCGCCCTCTCCCGACGCCTTGGGCCGGACGAGATCGTGCGCACCCTTAACCGGTATCTTTCGGATCAGGTGGAAATCGTTATGAAGCGCAACGGCATGGTGGATAAATACGTGGGCGACGGCCTTGCCGCTTTCTGGGGCGCGCCGGTGAAGCGGGAGGACGATCCGGCGCAGGCGGTATTTGCGGCGCTCGACATGATCGAGGCGCTCAAAGCCTTTAACCGGCGCCAGGAGGAGCTGGGGAAGCCGGATTTCGCTCTGGGCATCGGCGTCAATTACGGAAACGCCACGGTGGGAAACATCGGGAGTCAACGGAAAATGGACTATACCATGCTGGGCGACACGGTGGCGGTGGCGGCGGCTTTGGCCGACCTTGCCGGAGTCTACCAGGAGGAGCTTCTCATTGCCGACGCCCTCTATGAGAACATCAAGCAGCGGGAGCCGAAACTACCGGTCCGGCTTATTGACTGTGTGGAAATAAAGGGCCGGGGGGTGAAGATTTACGCGGTGCGCCGGAGCGTAACGGCGCCGGAAGCAAAGGCCTGGGGCTACTATCACGAGGGAATGGCCCTGTACTACCATAGGTCATTCGAGGATGCGGCCCAGCAGTTTAAGAAAGCCCTTATTATTCTGCACGAAGACCGCAGCGCCGAAATCCTCCTTGCCCGCTGCCTGGCCTACACGGAAAGCCCGCCGCCCCCTGAGTGGAACGGCTTTGAGCCTCCCCCCAAAAAAGGCGCGAGCCCCCTTAAAAAGGGCGCGAGCCCCATCAAAAAAGGTACGTCCCTTGCAGCCGCGAAAAATCCCGTCCGCCCTCTTAACGAAAAAGAAAACGAAAACGAAAACACATCGGAAGGCGCCGGCGCTCTATAAGCGGTCCCCGGCCTCCGTCTCCATCCCAGGGGAGCCTCCTTCCGGGCCGCCGGTTATGCGCGCGCCCAGGGCCGACAGGCGGGAGACGAGGTTTTCGTAGCCCCTTTCTATCTGGTATACGTTGCGGATAACGCTTTTGCCTTCGGCGCACATGGCCGCGATGACCATTGCCATACCCGCCCGCACGTCCGGGCTGTGAAGTTCCGCTCCCGCGAGGCTGGTCGGCCCGGAAACCACCGCCCGATGGGGGTCGCACAGCACGATTCTCGCGCCCATGGCAATCAGTTTGTCCACAAAGAACATACGGGACTCGAACATTTTCTCGTGGATAAGCACGGTGCCGCGTACCTGCGTGGCTATCACCGTAACGATGCTGGTAAGGTCCGGCGGAAATCCGGGCCAGGGGGCGTCGTCGATCTTGGGTATCATGCCGCCAAGGTCGCAGTTTACCGCGAGGCTCTGATCTTTGGGGATACGCACCGTGTTCCCCTCATGCTCCCACAGGATACCGAGTTTGCCGAACGCTATCTTCGCGGGACGCAGGTCCCGCGCAAGGGTCCCCTGTATGCAGAGTTCCCCCCGCGTGGCCGCCGCAAGGCCGATGAACGACCCGACCTCCATGAAATCCGCGCCGATTTCAAAATCGCACCCCCCAAGGCGCGAAACCCCCTCGATCGTGAGGATATTGGAGCCTATGCCCTGGATGCGGGCGCCCATGCGTACCAGCATGGCGCAGAGGTCCTGCACGTGGGGTTCGCTTGCCGCGTTGGTGAGCGTGGTTTTTCCCGTGGCAAGAGACGCCGCCATGACCGCGTTTTCCGTGGCCGTAACCGACGCTTCGTCCAGAAATATATCCGCGCCCCGCAAGGCGCGGGCGGTGAACACGAAAGAGCCGTTGCTTAGGACCTCGGCGCCCAGTTCGGTGAGCGCGAGAAAGTGGGTATCCAGCCTGCGCCGTCCGATAACGTCCCCGCCCGGGGGGGGAAGCACCGCTTTGCCCGTGCGGGCAAGGAGCGGTCCCGCGAAAAGGATTGAAGCCCGAATCCTGCGGGCGTATTCAAGAGGGATTTCGGCGGTGAGTATATTTCCGGTTTGCAGCCGGTAGGTATTGGGCCCTAGCTCGTCAACGGTTCCGCCCAAGGCGCGGTAGACCTCCAGCATAACTTGCACGTCTTCTATAGCGGGGATATTTCTGAGAGTTACCGGATCTCCGGTAAGGAGCGCCGCGGCAACGCAGGGAAGAGCGGCGTTTTTGTTGCCGCTGGCTTTGATGGTTCCCTGTATGGGGTATCCGCCTTCAATAAGGTACTGATCCATGGAGAAACTCTATCGGTTCCCCCCCGCCCCGTCAACCGTCTCCGCCGTCTCCGACGGTTTCAAACATGGCCGCCTGTTGCTTCAGAGTAGTGCAACACCCTGTCCGGTTAGCGATTCAGTGCTGCTAAGGCGCGGCTACGCTTCGCGCAGCGGCGGGCGGTTTGCAAACGCCGCGTTGTTGCGCGTAGTAAGGGGCGGCGCGTTGTTCGGAGCGCTTCGCATGACGCTTATGGAACCGCCGGAGGCGGCCCGCTTTGCCGCACTCCGCAGGAAGCCGTTTAAAACAGCCGGAGGCTGCCGTCGGAGACGGCGGTTAGAAGCCCTTTCGGGCCAAGAACGCAAGCCCTTCTTCCGCAGTGGGAAGCCCCGGTTCAAGTGCCCGGGCTTCCAGAAAATCGGCTTTGGCCCGCGGGTAATCCCCTTTCTGATAATAGGTGTACCCCCGATTGCAATAGGCTTCAGTGATGTTGGGGTTGAGCGCCAATACCCGGGTGTAATCCTCGATGGCCCGGTCGTACTGCCGGCTGTTGCTGTAGGCGTCGGCCCTGCCGCGATACGCCGGCGTGTCATGGGGATTGAGCCGGAGCGCTTGGGTAAAGTCGGCGATTGCCAGGGGGTAGTTCCGCAGGGCGTTATACGCCGAGCCCCGGCCCGCGTAGAACTCCGCGTTATTCGGATCGGATTGTAAAAGATGCGTATAATCCTCCGCCACGTGCGCGTACTGACCGAGCCGCGTATTTATCATAGACCGGAACTGGAAGTAGAAAGGAACCGAAGAGTCTATGCGTATTGCCTGATTTATATCTGCCAGGGCGCGGCGGTCATCGTTTTTGCGGAAGTACGCGGCTCCGCGGAGGGCGTGGAAAACCGAATAGGAACTATCCGCGTTAAGCAAACCGGTGAGATTACTGATCGCGCCGTCGAAATCCTCGACTTGCATGCACTCCAAGGCGCGGTTACCGTAGCGCAAGACCGTATTTATCGTATTTAACGAGGGACCGGAACCGCCGCCTTTTGACCGGCCTTAAGGGAAAGCTCCGCCGCCACCAGATCCCAGAACAAATTGTAGCCGAACAGGAAGCTTTGCATCCCGATATAGGCGTCCTGAAACTCTCTCTGCCATTCCCATGACTGCCCGTTTGCCGGCGCAGTGAGAAACAGCGCCGCCGCCCCGACGAATGCCGCCGTTAATCCGCGTCTCATACCGTTGCCTCCTCATGGGGCTGAAGCGTTAATGCCTCAACGCACGGATTGATATAAACCGTACCCTGCGTACTGCTGGAGGCATCAACCTGAAGGGTTATCTCATAACTCTTTTTGCAGGACAGACAGAGTGCGGTATGCTCTGATTGCGCCGGTCCGGGCTGGTTTTGTCCGTTCAGACGGGGCAGGGGATAATCCTCGTTGACCGGTTTTCCGCATTGGTTACAAGGGAAACTGATACTGATTCCCTGTTTGTTCGTTACAACAAGGTCTTTGATTGTGGTAAACATCTTATTCATTCCGTTACTCCTTAAATCATTTCTAAGAGCATCCAGCCGTTTTTTGTGGAGTTTTACATTTGAATTGTCCAATAAGGTTGCTTGATGATAATCACCGGCTGCCTCACCATGCCTGCCTTCACCGGTATATAAATCGCCGCGCCGTTCATGCGCCTCCGCGCTTGGTTTTTGCGTAATTTCATCAGTCGCTTCCGCGATTTTTTCATTGACTTTGTTCATTCCGTTTCCTCCTTAATAACCTTTCTTCCGAAGCTCTTCGAGATTGTCCCGGGCTAAATTATTAGTCGGGTCAAGCTGCAAGGCTTTCTCCAGGTCAGCCCGCGCTTTCGGGTAGTCCCCTTTTCTCATATACGCAACGCCGCGATGCCGATAGGGATTTGCAAAGTTTGAATCAATCTGTATCGCACGGGTAGCATCCGCGATGGCCTGGTCGTAGTCGCCCTTCCCGTTATACGCATCGCCCCGGTTGTTGTAGGCCTTTGCAATAAAGTCCGTTGCGTTAGCGGGGTCCCGCTGAAGCGCCTGAGTTAAATCCGCGATGGCCTGATCATAGTTTCCCTTAAGTACATACATTTGACCTCGTGGAAAATAGGCGAGCCAGTTATTGGGGTCGATCCGCAATGCCTGATTCGCATCCGCAATGGCCCGGTCCGGGTCGCCCTTATTGGCATAGGCTATACTTCGATTCACATAGGACATTGCTGGCGCGGGGTTGATGCCTATGGCTTGAGTCATATTGCTGATAACCCCGTCATAGTCCCCTCTGCCCATACATTCCTCTCCGGCCTTAAAATACCGCGTAAACTGCGCGGCTTTTTCCTCCCCTTGCCTGGTCGCCTGTTTAATCTCCTGCTCAAGGGCTTCGTTAAGCAGGTCCGTAATGAGGTTGTAGCCGAACATAAAGTTCTGCATCCCCAGATAGGCGTCCCGCAACTCCCTCTCCCAATCATAAGACTGGGCTGAAACAGGAACCGTTAATCTGAATACCAGCGCCATGCCGAGTATTCCCGTCTTAAAAAAAGTGCGTTTCATTTGAAACCTCCAAAAAATATACGGAAGCCTTTCGGCTTCCCGCCGTCTCCGACGCAGCCTCCGGCCCGTCTCCGACGGCTTCATAAGCATCCTGATACCGCGGCACAGCGGACTGAGACCGCTTTGCCGCGCTCCGCGGGACGCTTATGTGCCTCCGCCGCCGGCGGCGCCCGTGGGGTTATCAGCGCGGGGGACGATGATTGCCGCGATCGACCCCCAGTGCCCGGCCTCGCTCCGCGAGTTCACGAAACGGGCGGAGAAATACGCGGTCATGCCCCCGTCTTCCGCCGTCTCCGACGGTTCCAGCACTGTTGTTTCCGAGTAGTGCAACACCTTGTCCGGTGAGTGGGCTTGCACTGCCCAGGCGCGGCTACGCTCCGCGCCGTCTCCGCCGTCTCCGACGGTTCCAGCACTGTTGTTTCTTAATGGTGCAACACCTTGTCCGGTGAGTGAGCTTGCACTGCCCAGGCGCGGCTACGCTCCGCGCCGTCTCCGACGGTTTGCGAGCTGTACGTTGTTGTGCGCACTTCGGGGCTTGTCGTGGTTTGGGGCGCGTGGCATGACGCTTATGAAGCCGTCGGAGACGGGCCGGAGGCTGCGGTAAGTCTTTTATTCATAGAGAGTTAGAGACACGTCTCCCCGCTTTGGAAACAGGGAATTCCGCCTTGGAAACACGTATTTCCGCCCTGGAAACACGTATTTCCGTCCTGGAAATACGCATTTCCGTCCTGGAAATACGTATTTCCGTCCTGGAAATACGTATTTCCGTCCTGGAAACACGCATTTCCGTCCTGGAAATACGTATTTCCGTCCTGGAAATACGCATTTCCGTCCTGGAAATACGCATTTCCGTCACGGAAATACGTCCTTCCGTCCTGGAAATACGTCCTGCCGTCCTGGAAATACGCATTTCCGTCACGGAAATACGTCCTTCCGTCCTGGAAATACGTCCTGCCGTCCTGGAAATACGCATTTCCGTGACAGAATTCCGGGGTTCCAGAGCAGAAATT
>JAITHR010000286.1 GCA_031279895.1 Spirochaetaceae bacterium | reverse complement strand
CTCCGGAAAGAATTCTTTTAGCTCCGGAAAGAATTCTTTTTACTCCAGAATGCATGAGTTTTGACTCGGAATGCATGAGTTTAGCTCCAGAATGCATGAGTTTTGAGCTGGAAGGAACTTGCATAGTACGCCATTTACTACGATACGTTACTGTTTGTTACCGTTTGAAAGCGTATTTCGCACCGCCCTAAGCGGTCGCTGTCCGCTTGGAGACGCGGCAGCCTCCGGCTGTTCCATAAAGCGTCCCGATACTGCGGCAAAGCGGTCGTTGACTGTTTAGAGGCGCGTAGCCGTAAGCAGTCGCTACCCACTTCGGAGCGTGTTTCTGTCGCTTGGAGGCGCGGTTTGCTGACCTGGGAGTGCGGTTAGGTCGCTTCGGAGTGGGATTAGGTGGCCTGGGAGTCGGTTTGGGTGGCGTAGAGGCGTGTTTAGAGAGCGCGGAGGCGTGATTAGTGAACGTCGGAGTCGGATTAGTAAGTGCGGAGGCGTGATTAGTGAGCGCGGAGGCGTGTTTAGGTGGGGCGGAGTGCGGTTTAGTGAACGTCGGAGTCGGATTAGTAAGTGCGGAGGGCGGTTTAGTGAACGCGGAGGCGTGTTTAGGTGGCTTGGGAGTGAGTTTACGTCGTTTTGAGGCGGGATTTGCTGGCATGGGAGTGCGGTTGCGTGGCTTCGGGGCGTGTTTTTGTCGCTTCGGGGCGGGATTGTGTCGTTTGTGGGCGTGTTTCTGTTGCTTCGGAGTGGGGATACGTCGATTGCGGGCGCGGATACGGTATGCGGAGGGAAAAACGTGAGGGCGCTTCGCGGGAAGTTTTTGTGCTGCCGGCGCCGGCGGCTTATGAAACAGCCGGAGGCTGCCGCGCACAAAAACGCACGGCTTCCGAACCGTCGGAGGCTGCGCGAAGCGTAGCCGCGCCTGGTCCGTGCAAAACCGCTCACCGGACAAGGTGTTGCACCGTTTGGAAACAACAAGCGGCCATGTTTGAAACAGCCGGAGGCTGGGCGGAGGCGGAATGGAAAAAAAGAGCGGGAACGGATAATAATGAAAAATATGAAAAACATACTGAAAGAAACGCGGAATGACCCGAATGAAAACCGCGCCGGTATGCGGGGCGTGGCGTTTATAGGCGGAGACGGCCCGGAGCCGAGCCTCGCCGCGCACCTTGCCCAAGGCGCCGCGCTCATCGTAGCGGCTGATTCCGGGCTTATCGCCGCGGAAAACGCCGGAGTCGCGCCGGATGTTATTCTGGGAGACATGGACTCCCTCGATACCCCCTCGCGCCTCGACAAGTACGCGCCGGACAGTGTCCGCGTGTATCCCAGAGCCAAAGACTATACGGACACGGAACTGGCGCTGTTTTTCCTCTGGGAAAAAGGGTGCGACGAAACGTGGCTCATAGGCGGCGGCGGCGGCAGAACGGACCACCTCCTGGGCATCGAGCGCCTCTTCGAGCGGGACGTCTGCCCGGACCGCTGGTTTACCAGAGGGGAATCGTGCTACTGCCTCACGGCTCCCCAAAGCATCCGGCTTTCCCCCCCTGCGGGAAGCCTCGTGTCCCTCTTTCCCCTGGGCGCGGGGCCCTGGAAGATCCGCAGTCTGGGTCTCAGGTGGGCCCTTGACACGGCGCCCTGGAACCGCGGCTTTGCCGGCGTGAGCAACGAGACAACCGAGCCGCTCTTCACCGCCACGGCGGAACAGGGGCGCTTCCTCCTTATCCTTCCCCGGCTCCCTCCGGCGCCCGTGCCTGCCGGCACTGATACGCTACCGCTGCAAGGGCCGGCGCGAACGTAAGCGCCAGAAAGAGGCGGCCCAGGGGTTCGTCCTGACAGAAGTACGCCCAGTAACTCGTGGTTCCCGTAAAAGAGAGGAGGGGAATACCCAAAAATCCGGCCATAACCTTCGACGCTTTACCGGTCATCATAAGGTTGAGGCAAAAGGAAACGCCCACCCCCAGGGCTGTCCGCAGCAGGGGAACGATGATGAGCAGGAGGGGGTTGTTGGAGGCGCTCCAGCTTACGAGACGTATGGCCAGATCGGGAATGAGCCAGAGCAGGGCGAAACTGGCGAAGTCCCGCGAAAGGCGCAGCGGGAGGAGCAGCAGGAACACCGCGAAGGGCAGCAGCACCGGCACCGCCACGATGTCGACAAAGCCGCTTGCCCACCGGTCCGCCCCGAAGCCTCCCGGCTCGACAAAAGCGCCCAGAAAGAACTCCGCCAGCGCCACAATGCTTCCCAAACTAAGGGCCAGGATGCCCTTCGCGCCGGTATGCCCTTCGGCGGCAACAGCCGACCAAAAGAGATAAAACAGCGGAACCCAAAGCAGACAGAACCATCTCATAGCCCCACCTTAGCACACGACGGCACCCAACCGGAAGCCGTCTCCGACGGTTTCATAAGCGTCATGCGGAACGCGGCAAAGCGGGTGCAGAATGCTGACAGTCGCGTGGCGTGAAGCCGTTACCGGGGGGTTTGGGGGAACCGGTTCCCCCAACCGCCGGAGGCAGGTAAGCGGACAGTCGTTGTTCGGGCGCGTATCAAGACGCTTTTGTGCCTCCGCCGCCGGCGGGTCGGAGACGGGTTGACAGCGGCGGGGGGCTGTACTATTGTCCAAAAGAAATCCTAGAAAGTCAGGGTGATTTAATCAGCGCGGCGTTTCGACGCCGGCAGCCGGAGGTTTGGCGTATGCGGAAACAAAGCGATATGCGTATAAAGGAACTGGTGTCCGCGCTTCTTGAAAGCTATGTGGATCAGCAGGAAATCATCAAGGTTGACACGGAAAACCACCTCAACCGAAGCGCGCTTATTGATATTATCAAAAAGCTCCGCTGTATCATCTTTCCGGGGTATTTCGGGAAGAAAAATATCACGTCCTGTTCCCTGGAATACTACGCCGGGGACCTGCTTGAGGAAGTGCATTTTAACCTCTCCCGACAGATTGATCAGGCGCTCCGGCACCGGCCAGGCGGCGCGGTTTCCGAGCCGGAGGCCGCGGCGGAGGACATTTCCTTCGCGTTTCTGACGCGCCTTCCGCAGGTGCGGGAATATCTTGCAACCGATGTTTCCGCGTCCTTTGACGGGGACCCCGCGGCGTTTAACAAGGACGAGATTATATCGAGCTACCCGGGTATTTTCGCCATTATGGTATACCGGCTTGCCCGCGTCCTGCACGAGCTTGCGGTGCCGCTTATCCCGCGGATTATGACCGAATACGCCCACAACGTAACGGGCATTGACATCCATCCCGGGGCGCTGATAGGCCACCATTTCTTTATCGACCACGGCACGGGCATTGTTATCGGAGAGACCACGGTTATCGGTAACCACGTGAAACTCTATCAGGGCGTAACCCTTGGGGGGATTTCCACCCGCGGCGGCCAGACCATAAAGGGCGTGAAACGCCACCCGACCATAGAGGACCATGTTACGATTTATTCCGGCGCCTCGATTCTGGGGGGAAGCACCGTTGTCGGCGAGGGCGTGGTTATCGGGAGCAACGCCTTTGTTACCCAATCGGTGCCGGAGAATACGAAAGTAAGCGTGAAAAACCCGGAACTACAGTACAAAACAGACGACCGCACC
>JAITHR010000119.1 GCA_031279895.1 Spirochaetaceae bacterium | reverse complement strand
TGCTGGTGGTGTGGGTGCCACGAAGTTTACTATGAAGGGCGGTAAAATTCATGGCAACAAGGGCAAAAACACCGGCGGTGTGAGCGCTGGTTTCTTCACAATGACCGGCGGGGAAATCTATAACAACGAGGCCACCGCAACAGGTCAAAATGGCGGCGGCGTAAATGTATCTAATTTATCTGGGTCATTCACCATGTCCGGCGGTAAAATCTACAACAACGAAACAAAAAGCAATGGCGGCGGCGTGTATGCTATGGCTGATAACTTTACAATAACAGGCGGTGAAATCTATAATAACACAGCCAAAACCGGCGGCGGCGTGTATTATAAAGTTTACGCTCAATTAGGCGCTATAATCCAAACAATGACCGGCGGGGAAATTTACGGCAATACTGCAAAAGGCGGCGAAGGCGGCGGAGTATACGTCCTAGTGAATGCAAAACTTAAAAAAACCGGCGGCATTGTTTACGGCTATGAGGTGGGAAACGCAAAGAGCAACAAGGTAACAGATGCTGAAGGTAGTCTGGTAAACGATAAAGGCCACGCTTTTGCGCGAGCTGCCACCGTAGAAGGCCGTGTTGAAATAAACGCTATACGAAACAGCACTGCCGGTCCCGGCGTTACAGTAGACACCACTCTCGAAGGCCCTTCAGGCGGCTGGGAGTAGCCCGCCCCGTCTCCGCCCGCCGGCGGCGGCGGCACATAAGCTTCCCGCAAAGCAGCTCAAAGCAGTCAACGACTGTTTACAGACGCGGCGCGGGTAGCTACTTCCATACCGCATATAGTTATACGCGACTCCCATCTAGTTATAAGCGACCCGCGTATAGTCATATGCGACCCGCGTATAGTCATATGCGACCCGCGTTTAGTCATATGCGACCCGCGTTTAGTCATATGCGACCCGCGTATAGTCATATGCGACCCGCGTTTAGTCATATGCGGGTCGCGTATAGTCATATGCGGGTCGCGTATAGTCATATGCGGGTCGCGTATAGTCATATGCGACCCGCGTATAGTCATATGCGACTCGCAAGTAGGTACTTCTACACCGCACGTAGTCATGCGCGGGTCGTGTCCGGTCATACGCGAGTCGCGTACAGCTGATTCCGACTCGCGTTTATATGATTTTGACCCGCATACAGTTACTTTAGCTTCGCATTTACCTCATAGACATCTCCGTTTCGTGCGCCGTCTCCGACGGTTCCATAAGCGTCATGCGCCGCGCCCCCGAAGCGGTCAACGACAGACCAGCTGCCTCCGGCGGCTGGGGAGGCCGGCCTCCCCAAACCCCACGGTAGCGCGTCCCGCCCCGAACCACCACACGCCCCTTACTGCGCACAACAACGCGGCGCTCCCGAACCGCCCGCCGTTGCGCGAAGCGTAGCCGCGCCTTAACAGTAGCCAGCCCCCTAACCGGACAAGATGTTGCACCACTTTGAAGCAATAAGCGGCCATGCTTAAACAGCCGGAGGCTGCGGCGCTGCCGGTGGTAGGGGGCGGAGATTTCGTTCATAATTGGCTCTATGCGTCCATTTGAAGTTGTTTCGCCCTTTATTCCCGCAGGGGACCAAGGGGAGGCTATCGCGGCTCTGGCTGCGGGCATTAAGGCGGGAGACCGGTTCCAGACCCTTGAGGGGGTAACCGGCTCCGGCAAAACGTTTACCATGGCCAAGATAATCGAGGAAGTCCAGCTTCCCGCCCTTATCATAAGCCACAACAAAACCCTCGCGGCCCAGCTCTTTCGGGAGTTTCGGGATTTCTTCCCCCATAACGCGGTGGAGTATTTCGTGTCCTACTATGATTACTACCAGCCCGAAGCTTACGTGCCGAGCAGGGATCTGTATATCGAAAAAGACGCCTCGATTAACCGGGAGATAGAGCGGCTCCGGCTCTCGGCCACGCGCAGCCTCATGGAGCGCCGGGACGTTATCATCGTGGCCACGGTCTCCTGTATCTACGGCCTTGCCACGCCGGAACTCTACCGTACTATGACCGCGCATCTTGAAAGGGGATCCGTCGTTGACCCGGACGCGCTTGTCCGCCGGTTTGTGGAACTCCAGTACGAGCGCAACGACGCGGTCCTTGAGCGGGGCCGGTTCCGGCGGCGCGGGGACACGATTGAGATATATCCGGCGTACCTTGAGGACGCCTACCGGTTCGACCTTGACTGGGAAACCGTGGCGCGGATACGACGGGTGCATCCGGTTTCCGGTGCGACCCTTGAAGAGCTCGATCGGGCGGTCATCTATCCGGCCAAACAGTTTGTCGTGCCCAAAGAGCGGATTGAAGCGGCCCTGGGAGTGATTAGCGAAGAATTATCGGCGCGGTACGCGGTTCTCAAAGGGGAGGGGAAGGCGCTGGAGGCGGAGCGGCTTAAGACCAGAGTGGAATATGATATTGATATGCTGCGCGAGACCGGCTACTGCCCGGGAATCGAGAACTACTCGGCGCCGCTGGCGGGACGGGCGAGCGGGTCTCCGCCGGACACGCTCCTTGACTACTTTCCCGAAAACCGCCTCACCTTTATCGACGAAAGCCACGTTACCCTTCCCCAGATCGGGGCCATGTACGCCGGGGACCGGTCGCGGAAGCTTAACCTCGTGGAATACGGCTTCCGCCTGCCCTGCGCGTTGGACAACCGGCCCTTGCGGTACGACGAGTTTGAGACGCGCCTTGAGCGGGCGGTGTATGTTTCCGCAACGCCCGGGGAGAGCGAGAGAGAGAAATCAACGCAGGTGGTGCAACAGCTTATCCGTCCCACAGGCCTCCTTGACCCGAAGATAGAGGTGCGGCCAAGCGAGGGGCAGATGGAAGACCTTTACGCCGAAGTGCGAAAGCGCATAGCGCGAGGGGAGCGCTCCCTGGTGCTGACCCTTACCAAGAAGATGGCCGAAGACCTTACCGATTACCTGTGCGCCCTGGGTCTTAGGGTTCGGTACCTTCACAGCAACGTGGAGACCATTGAGCGGGTGGAGATCCTCACTGCCCTACGCCAGGGGGATTTTGACGTGCTGGTGGGCATAAACCTTTTGCGGGAGGGGATTGATTTGCCGGAGGTGTCGTTTATCGCTATTCTTGACGCGGACAAAATCGGCTTTCTCCGGTCCCGCACCAGCCTCATTCAGATTATAGGCAGGGCCGCCAGAAACGCCGCGGGCATGGTGGTTATGTACGCGGACCGGATGAGCTGCGCGATGGAGGCGGCGATTGCCGAGACGGAGCGGCGTCGGGACGCGCAGATTGCCTATAACAAGCAACATCACATAACCCCCGCGACGGTCAGGAAGGCTGTGGCGGACATTCTGACCCGCCGCGCCGCTACCGAGAAAGACGCGGCAAAAGCCGTCGTCGAGGTGCTTACCCGATCCTACAACCCGCTCGTGCCGGCGGAGCGCAAGAAACTGGTTGCCGCACTTGAGGAGGAGATGCGCGCCCACGCGGAGCGGCTTGAGTTTGAGCAGGCTGCCCGTATCCGCGACGAAATCCGCAGCCTCACCCAGCCTCCGCAGCCTCCGGCTGTCTCATAAGCGTCTTGCGAAGCGGCTCAAAGCGGTCATTGACTGCTTACAGGCGCGGCACGGGAAGCCGTTTAGAACCGTCGGAGACGGGGCGCGGCGCGGGACGCTTGTGGAAAAGAACCTACCAGTTTCCCGGCGAGAAGATAATCCCTGAATCATTGTAGCGACTCGGGTGGCCGACCGAAACCAGAACCTTGTTCTCGTGTCCCGCATAGCTCCAGTTAAAGGCTTTGGTGTCATCCTCAAAGGTAATCCGCACCCCATAAATGCGGGTGCTGGAGGTGGGGTATTCAATGGTAAACCCTCTTACGGTGTACTGCCTTGAACGATCGTCCCCGGGTAGGAGCGTTTCACTGCTCCATAACAGCACGTTGTCGTTTCGGGTATCGCCGTTGATAAACGCGACTTCGGTAATGGCCACGCCCGCGCCGCCGTTCAAATGGGTGTTATTATCCACTTTGAACTTGAACAGATAGCCCTTTTCGTCGTTGAGAATACCCGCGCCGCAGCCTGCCAGGAGAAGTCCGGCTACCGCGGCCATGACCGCGGCGCGGAGAAGCGGCGCGGAGAAGCGTTTTAAGGCCGCTGGCCGCGGCCTTTTGGTATGCATACAAGCTCCTTGCGTACAAATGACAAGAGCCGCCTCAATTCCGACTCGGTTTTCACGCGCCTGTTGCCGGATTTCATTGGTACGCGGACTTTACTATAGGGAAACGGCGCGGGGGTGTCAATGGTTACGGGAGCCGCGGCGCGGGAGCCGCGATGCGTAGCGTGGATAGATTGTTCCCAAATATATCACCCAAGCAATTCACGGATTTTATCCGCTAACAACGCCTTGCGGACCTCATAGAATTTCCCAAATTTTTCGATTTCAAGTGATACTTGGTCTGGAATCATCGCGTTCTTTTTAAATTCTATTTGTTGTGCCTTGTTCATTTCGTTATAATAATCAATAAGTTCCTTATTACTACTGTTACTGCGTTTCCTGCTTCCCTCAACCAAATATAAATTAGGCAATTTATTACAATTATTGCACCAATCTTTCCAACTTTCCTCGTCTACCAAATGAGGTCGATGATCCTTTTTTAGGGAATTCTCAGGATGAAGATTGGCTAACTTGTACTCGGATGTCGTATCTAGCAAATCAAGACTAAGATAATGAAAAACTTCATTGGCAAATTTATCGCTTTTCTCGTAATTAAGAACGTCATCAATTCTTCCATCAGTAACGCTTAATCCATCTATTTTATTAAGCATCTCGACTGTTATTTTGTACTCATTTTTATCGATGTATTTTCTTATTCGTTCCAATTTGACCCTGGTGTTCGATAGGAAAAATTTAAAGAATATCGCTCTCAGTAAGTACTTCTGAATTGCCTTAATGTTGTTTTTGTAGTCTGGATCGTGATAGATAGAATAAATAATCGGCAATAGCACAGTCCAGCTGGACTTGAAACGCTCGATTTCTATTTTCATCTCCATCTCTTCAAACAGCTCTTTTAAATTCGTCAGCGCTTGTTCGAATTTATTCCAATTATCTTTCAAATTATTCACGAGTTTTCTATTAAAAGTATCTGACCTAACAGAGACATAGTCGTGTACCATGAACGCGGCGCGAATTATAAAATCATTTTTAAAACCTTTATACGGACCGTCAAGCAATTGCTTGAATTTTATTCTAGCTTCCGGCCAATGTACTTCAAGTATAGACATAGTTATCTCGACTTTTGTCAGCGATTTCCCGGCGCTATTAAATCTTACAAACATTTCAAGTGCCATCTCTTGATCCATACCGAAAGAATCTGTGTATCTTACTAACTTTTCCTCAAATATTTTGTTATATAGTGTCCGCAAAATGTTTCGGGCGTATTCCTTGTCGGAAGAAACATGTGAGATAAATTCCTCAATCGCGGCTTCTCGTGTTTTTTTATTTTGATATTTATCGTTAAGTATATCTTTTATATCAAACTGAGTCGAGCTTCTTCTTTTAGTAGTAAATTTTATACCATATTTCATACTCTCGTCTTTATTAGGTTTCTTGGCTTCTATTTCATCAAGCTCAATCAAGAGGCTCGTAATACTTCTCCCCGCAGTTTTCCCCTTTTCATTCTTCGCTTGAATACCCGTCGTTCCATATAACGATATAAATAGTGAGGTAAGCCTCTGCTGCCCATCCAATATAGCTGTGTCAGTAGTTTCTGGGTTTAAATTTTTTAGACTGTAGTTTTCATCGATGGGTTCTTTCCTGCTTTTAAACTTTACGTCGCGTAAAAACTCGCAAAAACAGGTATTATCTTTAACATTATTAGTATCTACGTGCCAGAATAAAAATGTGGCTATAGGATAACCGCATAAAATATAATCCCAAAGTTTTTCAATTTTCTCCATACTCCAAACAAAGTTCCTTTGGAACGCAGGCATTACATATTCACCGCTTTTGATATGTTGCAACGCTTCAGATATCGTTATGCTTTTATCTTCAAGCCTATTCATTGTATATGCTCCTCTTAGTAATATTTTAACTATACAATGTTAAAAACATCCTTCGACCGCACAAGGACAGCCGAAGGATTACATCTACTTCACAGTCTTTGAAAGACTCGGAACAACCTTACCCTGCTATTCCTTTTGTACGGCCTGTACCTTCTGAAAGAAATTGAAATAATTCGTGTCGATTATATCAATCTCTTTTCCTTTGGTTGCGGCAAGGAATTCTGGATAACCGGTTGTTATCAATCCGAGTATAATGCTATACTCCGCGATAACCGGTCGTGATTCGTTGATCTTCGCCGAGGTAAAAGCGCCGAGGGGTGTCGTTACGCCGTCGCGGGTCGAGTAGGTCGCGCACCCCGCGATAGAAAACAATCCGAATGCCAGCAGAACGCCGAGCATTCCCAAAAAGAACCTTTTGTTTTTCATTTTGAAAAACCTCCGATTTGAGGCGCTCTCAGGACTGAAATGTACGTGAGGCGCCGTAATTTCTTTACCCCTACGGGTAAAGCCTTCTCTATAAAACACGCCGGACCCCTTTTCATCGTGCAAATCCAAAGGGTTTCGGCGGTTTTTTCTTTTTTGTTTTTTCTTATGAGGCCGCAGGCAGTCGTCGGATGCCCCGGTTGCTGATAAGAGAATCGTCTATACGGTGAATGAAAATGAAGCGGCGTCGGTACGCGGGAACAGGGGCTTGGAGGTGAGGACGAGGCGGTTCTAGAGTAGTGTCAGGTACTTGACGAAGACAAGATTGTACATTATTGTCGGCGTTCTAGGCGAACTCCGCCCTAACGGGAAGAGTAATGCCCATAACAAAAAATCAGTATACTCTTTCATAAAAAATACATCTCATAAATCTAATAGGTTTAAGCATAATAACTAATAGATTTTTAGTCAAGCGGTTTTACCGGAAAATTTTTACATCCGCGCACCGGCCTGCGCGTTGTTCCGGCGGCGCCGTCTCCGACGGTTTTAAACAGCGTCCAGCGAAGCGCCCCGAACCGGGCAACGACAGACCGGCTGCCTCCGGCGGCGGGGGGGGGCGAAGAACCCCCCAAACCCCCCACTGCGACTTCCTGCGCCGCGCCCCGAACAACGCGCCGCCCCTTACGACGCGCACCAACGCACGGCTCCCGAACCGTCGGAGGCTGCGCGAAGCGTAGCCGCGCCTCAACAGCAAACAGCCCCCTAACAGGACAGGGTGTTGCACCATTTGGAAACAACAGGCGGCCATGTTTGAAACCGTCGGAGACGGGGCGGCCATGTTTGAAACCGTCGGAGACGGGGCGGCCATGTTTGAAACCGTCGGAGACGGGGCGGCCATGCTGAAACCGTCGGAGACGGGGCGGCCATGCTGAAACCGTCGGAGACGGGGCGGCCATGCTAGAACAGCCGGAGGCTGTAGACAAGGAGGGGGGCGGTTCGGTATGCTGGGCGCTATGAGCATAAAAATAGGGGCGCTTCTTATGGCGGCGCTTGTGGTTGCCGGCGGGTGTGCCGGCAAAGAGCCGAGTATTGGAAAAAAAGAGAAAAAACCAGCCGGGCCCACGACCCTCCTTCTTACCGACGTGGCGGGTGAAAACGACGACAGCTTTTTTAAGGCGACGTTTCAGGGCATCCTGCGCTTTTACGGGGAAACCTGGGACAACCAGAGGAGTCGGGGGATTCTGTACAATACGGCCCGGTGCATGGGCGGTGAAGAGTACCTTCCGGTGATGAAAGCGGCCTGCGAGTCGCGGTACTGGGATCTCATACTCGTCGCGGGCTTTACCTTTGCCGACGCGCTTGGCGAAACCGCGCCTCTCTATCCGGCGCAGAAGTTCGCCATCATCGACGTTGACTGGGTGAACGAGCCGAACGTGGCCCAGTATATCTTTGCCGAACACGAGGGGAGCTACCTTGCGGGCGCCGCGGCTGCGCTCAAGGCTGCGGAGAGCGGCGCGGAAAAGCCGGTTTTCGGCTTCATAGGCGGCATGGCCTCGTCAACCATTACCAAGTTCGAGATGGGCTACGTGCAGGGCGTCCGCTCGATCATACCGGAGGCGGAAATCGTGGACTTCTATGCCGATTCCTGGGACGATCCGGAATCCGCCTTTCGGAAAGCCGGGGAATGGTTCGATTCCGGAGTGTTCGCCGTGTTCTCCGCAGCAGGCGCCACCGGTTCCGGTGCCATAGAACAGGCCAGGGCGTACCGGCGGCGGGGGCGGGACGTGTGGGCCGTGGGGGTCGACAGCGACCAGTACGACGTGGGGCTGTACGCGCCCAACTCCTCGGCGGTCCTGACCTCCATGATAAAGCGGGTGGATACCGCGTCCTTTGCCGCCATAACCGCGGTGCGGAACAACGCCTTCAGAGGCAGCTCCGCCGAAACCCTGACGCTGGAAGACGAGGGGGTGGGGTTCACCGCCGATATGCTGAGCGGCGCGGTTCTTGACCGGATGCGGGAGATACGGGAGGGCATCGTCTCGAAACGCATACCGGTTGCCGCGACATACGGGGAAGCTCTGGCCGCGGGGCTTGCGCCCCCGGGCCTTCAGGCCGCGGACTAGAGGGAGAGGCGCGCTATGATTATGACCGTAGGAATGAAGATACGGGGCGGGTTTCTTATCGGCGCCGTTATTACCATCGCCATCGGCGGTTTCGGCCTGTACGGGAACCTCACGCCCACACGGTCCCTTAACAACCTGGGGCTGTACAGCCTCCCGCTCATCGAGAACCTCCACTCCCTTAACTACCAGCGCACCCTGATACGCTCGTATATCCACGAGCTTATGGCGTCGGAGAGCGATTTCAACCGGATGCGGAAGCTGGAGACCATTAAGACCGAAAGCCGCGAGGTCCTGCGGGAGGTCGACGAGATATGGGCCGACTTTACCGGCCTCCCGGAAGTATCGGGGAACTCCCCGCGGTATCAGGAGATACACGACAGCTACGCCGCGTGGCGGAATAACTACTGCACCCTCCTCGACCGGTATATCGACCCCCTCCTCAGAACGCCGGAGGGCCCGGGGCTTACGGACCTCTATGACGAATACACGAGCGCCATGGTAAAAGCCTATACCTATTCCTACTCGTTTTACGCCGCGTCCATAACGCTGCTCAACCAGACGCGGCGGGACCTCGAAGAGGACGTGCTTCATAATACGGAGCGGGGGTTCCATATAACGGTTATCATGCTGGCATTTATGGCCGCCGGCTTTCTCGCCGCAGTGGTGCTGGGCTTTGTCGTGTCCGGTATGGTGGTGAAGCCCCTCGAGCGCACGTTTACCATGCTGAAGGCCATTGCCGAAGGGGACCTCACGAAAGAGGCGAAGGTTACGGGCGCGGACGAGCTCGCGCAGATGATGCGCCTCCTTAACCAGACCAAAGAGGGCATCAAAACCCTTATAACGGCCATTCAGGACAAGGCCAGGAACCTCTCCGGCATCGGCGCGGAGCTTTCCGACATCATGGTCCAGTCCGCTTCGGCGGTGCGCGGCATGACCTCCAATACCCAGGACATGAAAAACAAGGCCGCCCACCAGTCGTCCGACATTACGGAGACCAACGACGCGACGGAACGCATCGTGGAGGCCCTCAACGCCCTTGACAAGGACATCGAGAACCAGGCGGCCACGATTTCCCGCTCCTCTTCGGCCATAGAGGAGATGGCGGCCACTACCGCGTCGGTGACCCAGAACCTTATACGGAACGAGAAAAACGTGGAGAGCCTGGCCGCGGCGTCCCGAAAGGGGCGGGAGGGGCTTCGTCAGGTGGCGGAGGCCGTTATGAAAGTTACCCTTGAGTCCGAACGGCTTCTGGAGATTAACAAGGTGATACAGAACATCGCAAGCCAGACGAACCTTCTTGCCAGGACCGCGGCGATAGAGGCCGCGCACGCCGGTGCCGTGGGACGGGGGTTCGCGGTAGTTTCGGACGAGATACGGAAGCTGGCGGAGTCTTCGAGCTCCCAGGCCAAGACCGTCTCTTCGGTGCTTAAGGAGATAAAGGGATCCCTGGACAGCATAAGCCTTTCCACCGAAACGGCGCTGACCCATTTCGAGGATATAGACAACGGGGTGCGCGTCGTCTCGGAGCTGGAAACCCAGATACGAAACGCCATGGAAGAGCAGGATGCGGGCAGCAGGGAAATCCTTGAGACCATCGGCATTTCAAACAACGTTACGCAAAACGTCCGCGCCGGTTCCAGGGAAATGCTGACCGACAGCCGGGAAATCATAGAAAAAGGCAAGAACCTTGAGACCCTGACTTCGGATCTCACCGACAAGGTGGGGGAGATAGCCTCCGGCATGGATCAGCTTAACGCCACCATAAACCGGATACAAGGCATGAGCCAGGAAAACAAGCAGAGCATCGCGGTCCTCATGGAAGAAATCACCCGTTTCAAGATTTAGCCCGCCCCTTGCGGCGCGAAGCTTGACAGGGCCGCACGGGACCGGTATGATGACCCGTGTGTAAGGATCCGGAATGTGGTGTAATTCCACAGCGGTCCCGCCACCGTAACCGGGGATGAAAGACGCAATCACCCGACCAAGGGGGGTTCCCCCTTCGGGACTGATAACGCCATTACAGGAGACGCACGGACTAAACGCCGGCGGAACCTGCTGAGAAGGCGCGTCGAGTAACGCGATCCGGAAGTCGGGAGACGATCCTTACGCGATACCTGAAACCCTCGGAAGAAGGGCGGCTCGGTACAGTTGCGCCTTCCGCGTCCCGTCGGGATTATCCAAAGGGCAGGTATACGTCCCGAGGAGGATATATGCGTATCCCAAACGTCCCTTCTTTTTCAGTATCAAGGCTCCGTCTCGCGTCCGCGCTGGCGGTTCTTGCCCTGGTCACGGTTCCCGGCTCCTATGCCATGCACATTACCGAGGGGTTTCTGCCTCCGAAGTGGTGCCTGTTCTGGACCGCGCTCTACCTTCCCTTTTTTATACGCGGCCTTGCGGTCATCCGCCGGGCCTGCGCGGAAAACCCGCGGGCGAAACTGCTCCTTGCCATGGCCGCGGCGTTCTGTTTTGTGCTGTCCGCGCTGAAGATACCGTCGGTAACGGGCAGCTCCTCCCACCCTACCGGCGTGGGACTGGGGGTGGTGCTGTTCGGACCTTCGGTGATGAGCGTGCTGGGACTTATCGTGCTGGCTTTCCAGGCCCTGCTTCTGGCGCACGGGGGGCTTACGACCCTGGGGGCAAACGCCTTCTCCATGGCCGCCGCGGGCCCGCTTATCGGCTACGGCTTCTATCTCTTAGGTTCCCGCTTCATAAAGTCCAAGTCGGTTGCCGTGTTCCTCGCGGCGTTCTTTGCGGACCTCAGTACCTATGTGATTACTTCCATAGAACTGGGCGCGGCCTTTAACACCGGGGATCCGGTTCCGGGCATCCTCAAGTTCATGGGCATCTTCGCCGTTACCCAGATACCCCTCGCCGTAATCGAGGCGCTCGTAACGGTGGTGGTCTTCAACGCCCTCTCGTCGCTCTGCAAAGAGGACCTGGAAGCCATACGGACGCTCGGCGTTTCGGAACGGAAAGCGCAGGAGGTTTCGCCGTGAATGACATGAATGAAACGAACAAAACGAATAAAGCTGTAACCTCCGGCATTATTCTTCTGGTATTGGCGGTGATAATAGGAGCCGCGCCCCTTTTCCTTATAAAGGACAGCGAATTCGGCGGCGCCGACGGCAGCGCCGGGGACCTGGTGCTGGAAATAAACGAGAGCTACGAGCCGTGGTTTGAGCCTATCTGGGCGCCTCCGGGCGGTGAAACCGAAAGCCTCCTCTTCTGTTTGCAGGCGGCGCTCGGTTCGGGGGTGTTTTTCGGGTGCATCGGGTATCTTATCGGTATTCAAAAGGGAAAAGCCCGTGGCGCCGCTTGAAAACGGAAGCCCGCGGCTCCGGCATCCGGCCCGGAAGATGGGCGCGGGAACCGCGGCGTATATCGCGGCGTGTGCCGCGCTGTCCTGTCTCGCGACGGATGAAATCTGCTATTCGGTTGTCATCATCGCGTTTATGGGAATCCTCGGCGTCCGCGCCGTCTCCCTCAAACGCTGCCTTGCGGTATACGCCGCGCCCCTGGTTTTTACCGCGGTCGGGGCATTAACCGTCGCCCTTGAGAGAGGGGCCGAGCCGCAGTCCCTCTTTTCGGTGCGGGTCTTCGGCGCGTACACGGGCTTTTCAACGGCGCGCCTCGTCTTAAGCCTCCGGCTTTTCCTCAAAGCCTTCGGGTGCATTGTAAGCGCCTCCTTCCTCTGCCTTACCGCGCCGGCGCCGGCTATTCTCGGCTTGTGCCACCAGAGCCCGCTTCCAAAGGTGCTGGCGGACCTTATGTCCCTCACCTACCGGTTCATCTTTGACCTTACGGCCATCGGGGAAGAGATGCGCCGGGCGCAGCAGGCGCGGCTTTCAAACCTTACGATGCGGACCGCGGTGCGGGGGAGCGGAATCCTCTTTTCCAGCGTGTTCATTCGGGCGTACAAACGCTCCGGCGATACATGGAACGCCATGGAAGCCCGCTGTTACCAAGGCGTCATGCCCTACGTGCCCCGCGCCGTATCGGGAAGCGAGCGGCTTGCGGCGGTTGCCGCGACCGTCGGCATGGCCGGCCTTATCGCGCTCATTAAGACACGTATAATCCCATGGCGCCTTTGATAACCGTGCGCGAGGTAACCTATCGCTACGGCGACGGGACACCGGCGCTCAACCGCCTTAACCTCTCGATCGAGCCGGGCGAGCGCCTTGCCGTCATTGGCGCGAACGGCTCCGGCAAGTCCACGCTGTTTCTGTGCCTTATCGGGATTCTCCGGCCCACCGAGGGGAGCGTCTGGTTTGCGGGGAAGCCGGTGCGCCACGACAAGGCGGGGCTTTTGGCGCTCCGCAAGAAAGTCGGCATGGTGTTTCAGGATCCGGACGCCCAGCTTTTCTGTCTCGACGTGTATCAGGAGGTGGCGTTCGGCCCTTCCAACCTGGGATGGCCCCAGGAGACCGTAAAAGCCAAAGCCGAAGAAGCCATGCGCCGCGCCGACGTGTACCATTTGCGGAACAAGGCGCCTCATTTCTTGAGTTACGGTCAGAAAAAGCGGGTGGCCGCCGCGTCGGTGCTGGTTATGGAGCCGGAGGTGCTCCTTTTTGACGAGCCTACCGCGGGCCTTGACCCCCGGCACGCCAGGGAGATGATGGATTTTATAAGCGGCCTGGGCGCCGCGGTGTGCCTTTCCACCCATGACATGGACCTGGCGTTTCGTTGGGCGGATCGGGTGGCGGTACTGAAGGACGGAACCCTCCTTGCGGACGGGGACCCGGCTGCGGTTTTCAAAGACGTCAAGACCCTCGAAGCTGC
>JAITHR010000068.1 GCA_031279895.1 Spirochaetaceae bacterium | reverse complement strand
GACAAAAGGTATACCTTTTATGACGGTGTAAAAACCGAAACAGATTGAAATGAGTAATGTATTTCCCTATAGTATCATGCTTTATGTACGTTGGTCTTATTGTTCAACACCGTCTCCGCAGCCTCCGGCTGTTCCATAAGCGTCATGCCACGCGCCCCGAACAGCGACCCGCCATTTACTACGCACAACAACGCACAGCTCCCAAACCGCGACCGACGGCGCGAAGCGTAAGCCGCGCCTCAACAGCAAACCGTGAAGTAACCGGACACGGTGTTGCACTACTTTGAAACAACAGGCGGCCATGCTGTGCCACCGGCGCCGCCGGCGCGAAGCGTAGCCGCGCCTCAACAGCAAACCGTGAAGTAACCGGACACGGTGTTGCACTACTTTGAAATAACAAGCGGCCATGCTGTGCCTCCGGCGCCGCCGGTTGACTAAAAGAAAATTGTTTGGCAGAATGGGCAATTATGCAGGAAAAACGGAAAAATATTCGATACCGCGCTCAGGCACGGGCTTCTATCGCAGGGGTCTTCGAGAGCGGCGGCTTACTAAAAGACATCAGCATTACCGGATGCTGTATAGAATGTACCATGCGGGTAAACATACGACCGGAAAGTCAATATACCATTCAGATTTCCCCTGACCAAAGCAGTGAAATCGGCGATTTCGACCTGCTGGTTGAAGCCCGCTGGGTCCGCCCCAGAGGAGACTCCTGTGAAATGGGATTTATGATTATCGAGTCTCCCAAGGGGAAACAGTTTCAGCGGTACGTGGATTACCTGGCCTGGCGCGCTGAATAGCCGCCATGACCCTGACACCCCTTGACGGGTGGATTTATCACGGGGTCAAAGGTTTTGAGGGACACCTTCTGGAAGAAATAGGGCAATGCGCGGCGCACTGGGGGGACTTGTACCACGGACGCGCAGCGGACACGCCGGTTTTCTGGAACCGGAATATCTGGCTCGCCCCGTTTACGCTGCGTTTCGGTTCTATCTCCGAGGCCGCCGGCGCCCTGCGGGTCATCCAGAGAAACTGGCGCCTCACCCCTACGGCCCACTTCCGCCGCGCCGCCCTTATCGAGGCCCGCCTCCCGCGGGTCTCGACAAAGCCGCGCCTGTTCCCCTGGATTATGGGGACCGCGCCTATGGGCGGCTGGACCCTGGTTGACCCGCACACGATTATCGGATCGGCCCGCTGCACAAGCCCGTTTCCGGGCGGTGCCGTAACCTTTGCCGAAGACAAAACCGGGCCGCCAAGCAGAGCCTATCTCAAACTGTGGGAGGCCCTGACCCTGTGCCGCGCCTGGCCCCGTGCCCGCGACGCCTGCCTTGACGCGGGCGCCAGCCCCGGAGGGTGGACATGGGCGCTCTCCCGACTGGGCGCACTGGTTACGGCGGTGGACAGGGCGCCCCTGGCGGACCGGATACGCGCCATGCCTGGGGTAACGTACCTCAAACACGACGCCTTCACCCTGAAACCGCAAGACATAGGCCCTATCCGCTGGCTTTTCTGCGACGCGGCCTGCTACCCGCGCCGGCTCTTCCGATGGATAGAGGCGTGGCTCGAATCCGGCCTGTGCGCGAACTTCGTCTGCGCGATAAAAATGCAGGGGGCGCCGGACACGGAAACCGCCCGGGCTTTCGCGGCCATTCCCCGAAGCGCGGTGGTGCATCTCTCCCATAACAAGCACGAGCTTACGTGGATGAAAACCGATCCTTCGGAAAGCGCGGGGGATTCCGGTTCCCCGCCGGTTCCCGTAAAAGACCGCGGCGCCTGATGCCCCCGGTTCTCTCATATAACGATAACGACGATTACGAACATCAAAGAAGGTGGCACTGTGTCTGATTTCCTTAAAGAATCCCGCACCGATAACGGAGACGCCGCGTCCCGACTCGGCACCGAGCCTGTGGGCGCACTCCTCCTCCGCTTCTCCGTTCCGGCTATCGCGGGAATGTTGGTCAACGCCCTTTACAACGTAGTTGACCGCATCTTCGTGGGGCGCGGGGTAAACGAGATAGCCCTGGGCGGCCTTTCCCTGGTGCTTCCCCTTATGACGATAAGCATGGCCTTTGCCATGCTCTTCGGCTTCGGAGCCGCGAACATGATCTCCATGCGTCTGGGCCAGGGCCGGCGGGAGGAGGCGGAGCGTACCCTAAACCATTGTTTCTTTCTCCTTTTAGGCACGGGGGCTTTGCTCACCCTGCTGGGGCTGCTCTTCCTTGAACCGCTCGTCTCCCGACTGGGGGCGCGGGAGGGAAGCGGGGCAGTGAACTACGCCCGAAGTTACCTCCGCATCATCCTGTACGGCCAGGTCTTTTTCATGCTGGGCTTCGGCTTTTCCCACTGCACGAGGTCCCAGGGCTTCCCGCTTGTAAGCATGATCGGTATGTTCATCGGCGCCGGAACCAACGTGATCCTTGACGCGCTCTTCATCTTCGTATTCCGCTGGGGCGTCGAGGGCGCTGCCTGGGCCACGGTGATCTCCCAGGGGGCTTCGGGAATCTGGCTCCTTTGGTTCAACGCCGCGCCCGGCGCTGTCATAAGGCTCAGGCTGCGAAGCTTTATCCCCTCGGCGGAGATTGTACGGCTGATTATGCGGTTCGGTTCCGCCCAGTTCCTGCTCCAGTTTATGATGTCCGCGGTACAGTTTCTCTTTAACGCCAGCATGGATTGGTACGGCGCCGAAGCTTTGGGGGTTCCCGACGGCGGGGACGTCGCGCTCTCCGGCTTTAATATCGTTATGACCGTCATGTTGCTGGTTATGATGCCGGTGTTCGGGATAAATCAGGGGGCGCAGCCGCTTTTAGGGTATAACTACGGGGCGAAGAGGTTCGACAGGGTTATTGCCGCGTATCTCCGGGCCGCGCTCGCGGCCACGGGCATCTGTATTCTGGGCTTCCTTGCGGTGGTGCTGTTCCCGCAGGCGGTGGTTGACCTTTTCGCCCCCCGCGGCAGCGCCGCGCTCCGCGGTTTTACGCCCTGGGCCATGCGGACCACCATGCTTCTCCTCCCGTTAAGCGGCTTCCAGATCGTATCGGCCAACGTGTTTGTGGCCACAGGCCGCCCCGCCCTTTCGATTATCCTTTCCATGCTGCGCCAGTGCCTCATCCTTATCCCGTGTATACTCCTATTCGGCAGGGTCTGGGGTCTGCACGGGGTTATCGCCGCGGTGCCGGTGGCCGAGGGGTTCGCGTTTCTCTTAACCGCCTTCATGATCGCCCTGGAACTCAAAAAGCTCTCCGCCGCCGGCGGCGGAGGCACAAAAGCGTCCTGATACGCGCCTGTTAGCGGACTTTGCCCGCTTTGAGGCGCTTCGTGCCGGTTCGCGTTTTTAAGAGATGTGGGGAGGCCAGCCTCCCCACGCCCCACACCATAAGCGTCATGCGAAGCGCCTCTCAGCCATCAACGACTGCTTTGCCGCGCTTCGCATGACGCTTTTGAAACAGCCGGAGGCTGCGGCGGAGGTTGACAATTTTTTGTTTTCTTACCATCGTTACCCCTATGCGTACCTGTATTCATAAAACGGTTCCGAAAGAGTACCGGCATATCGCGGAGGCGCTGTTTCCGCCGGAGGGGTTCTGTAAGGATCAGGGGCCGAGCGTTGACGCGGCCCGATCGTTTGCCCGTATCCTGGGAATAGAGGCCGACTATACGAAGTTTCTGGGCATTGAGCTTAAAAACGAAACCCGCCATTTTTTAAGCCACTTTCAAAACAACCTTTCCCTACTCATCCAGAAAACATGGGTCGAACGGGCGGACGAAGACCGCAAGGAACAACTTCAGGACCGGATACCGGATTTTGTCGCCAACATCGAAAACGGGGATTATAAAAGGGCTCTGGGGGACTTCGGCGTTATTCTTGACGAACTGGCCTACCTTTTCTTCGGCGCCCAGAGCCGGAAGGAAGACTTCACCGAATATACCTTCCGCATTGACAGCCAGATGGGGCTTTTCTTCTGGTACGGCCAGCAGTTAAAACGCCTCGTCTGCTGCACGAAACCCCAGAGCTGCGATAAAAACGACTGTTTCAAAGCGGTGCTCTGGCTCGGCGTATGCTATCTCACCAATTTTTAACGGCGTAACACGCGAAAAAGGGAGCGAACGAAAAACAATCATGGAAAAAGAGAAAGAAAAAAGCGATTTCATAAGCGATTATATCAAGGAAGACCTGGCTTCCGGGCGCTTCTCCCGCGTCCATACCCGTTTTCCGCCGGAGCCGAACGGCTGGCTCCATATCGGCCACTGCAAAGCATTCTACGTTGACTTCTCCATGGCCGAACGGTTCCGGGGGAAATGCAACCTCCGCTTCGACGACACGAACCCGGAAAAAGAAGACCTTTCCTATGTGGAGGCCATAAAGCGGGACCTCCGGTGGATGGGGTACGACTGGGAGGATCGGGAATACTACGCCTCGGATTACTACGAGTACCTCTATGAACTGGCGCTTACAATCATCAAAAAGGGAAAGGCCTATGTCGACGACCTCTCGGAGGAAGAGATGAGCCGGTATCGGGGAACCGACGCGCCGGATAAAAACAACATAACCCATACCCCTCCGGGGAGAAACAGCCCCTTTCGGGACCGGTCGGTGGAGGAGAACCTCGACCTCTTTGCCCGAATGCGGGCCGGCGAGTTCGCCGACGGGGAAAAAACCCTGCGGGCGAAAATCGACATGGCGCACCCCAACCTGCTCCTGCGGGACCCGGTGATGTACCGGATACGCCGGGAAGCCCACTACCGCACCGGCAAGGCGTGGTGTATCTATCCTATGTACGACTTCCAGCACCCCCTCTCGGACGCGAAAGAGGGGATTACCCATTCGCTCTGCTCCATGGAATACGAGATACACCGCCCGCTCTACAACTGGTTTATTAAGGAGGCGGAGGTCTTTCCCTCCCGCCAGATAGAGTTCGCCCGTCTCAACCTGAGCCGCACCGTGCTTTCCAAGCGCTGGCTCCTTAGACTCGTGAAAGAGGGGTTCGTTTCGGGCTGGGACGACCCGCGGATGCCCACCATCGCGGGGCTGCGGCGCCGGGGGTACACGCCGGAGGCGCTGCGGGCTTTCGTCTCCCAGGTGGGGATTGCCAAGACCGACAGCCTTGTTGACAGCGCCTTCCTTGAATACTGCCTCCGCGAAGACCTTAACAGGCGCGCCCCGCGCTTTATGGCGGTAATCCGGCCCCTCAAACTTATCATCGAGAACTGGGAGGACGGGAGGGAGGAAACCCTGGAAGCGGTGAACAACCCGGAGGACCCCGGCGCCGGAACCAGAGCCGTCGTCTTTTCGCGGGAACTCTGGATAGAGCGCGAGGACTTTGCGGAGAACCCCGCGCCCAAATACTACCGGCTTTTTGCGGGCAACTCGGTGCGCCTGCGCTACGCCTATATTATCACCTGCACCGGATTCGAGCGGGACGCGGAGACCGGCGCGGTTACGGCGGTGCGCGCCGTGTACGACCCCGCCACCCGCGGCGGCAACGCGGAGAATAACCGGAAAGTCAAAAGCACGATACACTGGGTTTCCGCCTCCCGCGGCATACCCCTTGA
>JAITHR010000281.1 GCA_031279895.1 Spirochaetaceae bacterium | reverse complement strand
CGCGCCCTGTGGTTCCGCTTCTTTACAAAGAGGCTTACCCCCATGCCCGCCGCAAGGATGCTCTGGGAAAACACGGCGATTAAACGGGAGGCCACGCCCAGCCCCCGGTATTCCGGCCTGATATAGACCCCGCCTATCTGGTAGCGGGAAAAAGAGCGGGCGTTGGTGTTGATTTTGCCCAGAATACGCCCCTCAAGCTCCGCGATTAAAAGGTGCTCCTTTGCCGCGATGTGTTCCAGCGTGCGCCGGCACGCCGCCGGATTAAACGCGGCGCCCTGCGGGAGGATCTCCTCCTGCTCGTAGGCCGCCTGTATCTGGAAAAGCGCCTCCATGTCCCGCGCCTCCGCCCGGCGCAGCACGAGTTTCTCTGGCCCGGCTCCCAGGGACCCCGGCCCCGGCGCTCGGTCCAGAGCCATAAGGTCGTAATCAATCCGCTCCTTGGGCTCTGCCCCGAACCGCGCCAGACCGCTCTCAAGCGCCTCGGCCTCGCGGAGGATGCCCTGTACCGAGTGAAGCGCCGTCTTCTTCAGAAACTTCTCCATAAAACACGGCATAGGAATATCCAGCCGGCTATGAAACACCGGGAACAGGGAGCCTTTACTGTGAATGAGCAGGGCCCGCAGGGTCTTCTCCTCGTCCTGAAACATCCACGCCTGATCAAGGCTCTGGAGAAACCGCGCCGCAGCCGGTACGCAGTACGGTTCCCGGGCCCTGAGAAACGGGCCGGGGTCCGGGAGCCTCCCCACGCGCCGCCACCTGTCCCACCGGGCCCGTCTAATCACGGGGCGCCGTCCATCGGGGCCCGTCAAGGGGAAAGGGCAGCGCGCCCTCCGCCGGGATGCGGCCCAGCAGGGCCGAAAACCCCGCGATAAAAGAGGGGCGGGCGTAACTGTACACCGCGATAGCCCCGTCAACCCAGGGAACCTGGTCGAGGTACACCGGCGTAAGCACGGACATCACCACCACCCGCTTCCGCAGGGCCCGCAGGGCCCGTAGCGCGTTAAGGTCCTCGGACTTGGCAAGACAGAAGATAACCGTGTCCGCGCGCCTCGCGGCACGCGCCAGGTCCGCGCCGCCGGACGCGGCGTACCGGTAGGTAAGGGCCCCGGGGTACGCGGACTTTCCGGCTCTGAAAAACTCCTCGTACTGGCCCGCGAGCAGCACGTCCCCGGCCCTCTCCGGTCCGAGCGGCACGAGCCCCTCCCGTCCCTTGACGATCGTTACGCTCCGCGCCGCCATGTCGAGAAAGAAAGCGGTCCCCTCCTTGTCCGGTATATTCTCCGCGACCTTTCTAATGTCCGGTATCAGGGGAACCGCCTTCTGCCCCCGCAGGTACGCGAGTTTCACTTTCATAATACGCTTCGCCGCGTCCCGCACCCGCAGGCGGAACTGCGGCTCCTCCCGCATCGCCGCGGCAAGGCGCGTCCAGATAGGGTCGTAGAGCCCGGGGGTCAGGGAAAACATGATGATGTCGTTTCCCGCGGCAAGCGCCTGTTTCGCCGCGGCGGACAGGCTGCCGGCGCTCCGGGACGCGCCGTTCATCATAAGGTCGTCGGTAATAATAATCCCCTCGAACCCCATCCGCTTCCGCAGCGCCTCAAGGAGGAACCAGGGGGAAAGGGACGCGGGAACCGGTCCCGCCGGCGTGTTCGGAAACGCCAGATGACCGGTCATAATAACCGGAACCCCCTCTTTAATCATAAGGCGGTACGGGACAAGCTCCCGCTCCCAGAGCATCTCGAAAGACGAGGCCATCCGGGGAAGAACCCCGTGGGAATCCAGATCCGTATCCCCGTGTCCCGGGTAGTGTTTGGCAGTGGCGATGACCCCGTTCTCGTGCTGCCCCTTCATAAACGCCGCGCCGAGCATACCCGCGTGGATCGGGTTCACGCCGAAAGAGCGGGGCCCGATAAGCGCCGAGTCCCGATTGGTATAGAGGTCAACCACCGGCGCGAAGTTCATGTTAATCCCCAGAACCGCCAGCTCCCGCCCGATATAGTAGCCTGACCAGTAGGCGTCCGCCACGTAACGGGACGCGCCCAGCGCCATATTGCCCGGGGTCTGGCTCGTGGCGCCTTTCACGTGGCGTATCCACCCGCCCTCCTGATCCGTCGCCACGAACAGGGGAATCCGCGCCCCGCCCGCGACCGCCTCTTTCTGAAAAGCCCCGATGGTCTGCGCAAGGCGCAGAGTGTTTCCGGTATTCCAGCCGAACACCTTAACCCCGCCGATGCGCCGCTGCCGTATCCACTCAAGGATAAGGGGCGACGGCTCCGCGCCGACCCACCCAAGCATAAACGTCTGCGCAAGCGCCTGTTCGTCGGTCATGGCCTCCACAAGCGCCGCTGCCAGCGCTTCCGGCGCCGCAGGGTCGTTAAAATCCAGCGGGACCCCCCGCGCCCCGACACCCAGCAGCGCGAGAACGCCAAGAAGCCCCCTCAGTACACGAATATTCACCGTTTCAGAGTAGACTCCCCCACCCCCCTCGTCAACCGCCCGCCGGCAGCGGGTGGCACCATTCGGAAGCAACAGGCGGCCATGCCGAGACAGCCGGAGGCTGGGGTGCTATAATTAAGGGTATGGGTATGTTGTGGGAACGTTTTTGGACGGATAATAAAATAAAGGTGTACGCGCTCGTGGGAGAAAGCGGCACCGGCAAAAGCTTTCGGGCGAAACTGGTGGCCCAAAAATACCGTGCGGACTTTATCATCGACGACGGCCTCCTCATCAGAAACAACCGCATTGTGGCGGGCCATTCGGCGAAAAAAGAAAAAACGTTCATGGCCGCGGTCAAAGTCGCGCTCTTCGACGAAAAATCCCAGCGGGACGAAGTTGCCCGTAAACTACAGGGAAACAAGTCGAGAAAGATCCTCATTCTCGGAACATCCGAAAAAATGGTGGCCAAAATAGCCGCCCGCCTCCAGCTCCCCGCTCCGGTCAAAATTATCAAAATCGAGGATATAGCCTCCCAAACCGATATTGAAAACGCGATACGAACCAGAAGAATAGAGGGGAAGCACGTGATTCCCGTGCCGTCGGTTGAAGTCAAGCGGAACTATCCCCAGATATTCTACGACGCCATCCGAATCCTGCGGCAGAACCAGCTTCCGGTGCCTATCACCGGCGCCTCCTCGGTGCATGAGAAGTCGGTGGTGCGCCCGGAGTATTCCAGACGGACGAAGGTGCATATCTCCGATTCGGCCCTTACGCACATGGCGCTCTACTGCGCCGACGAGTTTGACCCGCGCCTGCGGATTAAACATATCAAGGTCAAAGACGCCGATATGGGATACCGTCTGATCATTACCCTCGATGTTACTGACGGAACCCGGTTAGGGGAGAATATGCAGGAGTTCAGCCAGTATATTATCAAGGATATTGAATGGTACACGGGGATACTGATAGAAGAAGTCAATATTATTATTGATAAGATTATCGAGTAAGCGTTCGAAAATAAAAGAAAGCTTTTTCTAATTTTTATTTTTTTATTGAAGGAGAGACGATTACATGAAAAAATATGCGCGTATCTTAGGGTTCACGCTGTTCGCACTTAGCGCCGCGGCGGTGCGGGCCCAGGCCCCCCAGGGTTTATCCGCGGCGAACGGCCAGTATTACGAGGTCTGGTCGGACGGCGGAAACGCAGACGCCCAGTTTCTCGCCAGGGAACTGGACAGCCGCTTTCTGCTGTATAACGGATTCTTTCACTTTAATCCGAAGACCCTCGGCGGCGCCCGCCTCAAAGTCAGGGCCTACCGGGACCGGCAGACCTATGACGCCTATATTAAAGAGCGGATAGATACCACAAGTCCCGGGGCCGTGTACCTCCATTACAGCCAGCCGGAAAGACGGGAACTTGTCATCCACCGCGGCAGCACCGACGAGGAGCGGATGTTCTCCCACCAGGCCTTCGTGCAGTACCTCCGGGCTTTCGTCTCCTATCCGCCGTCATGGTTTCGGGAAGGGTTCGCCATTTATTTCAGCAACGTCCGCTTTGATTCCGGCCAAACCGGAGGCGGAGACGGCGCGGCGCAGGCGGGATTGGTGTATGAGGAAAATCTGGCGTGGCTTGAGTCGGTAAAGGCTCTGGGGACCAACGGTCTTTCTCTGGAATCGCTCCTTCTCTCGGATGTGAAGAAAAGCCAGCCGGACAACTTTCAGGGCGTTTCATGGTCACTGGTTTCTTTCATGGTGGAGAGCCGGAATATGAAGAACAGCGAAAACACCCTCAAGACCGATTACTTCAGGATAATCTGCGAATGTTTTCTTTTGTTGAGCAATTCCGCGTCGGTTGAGGACAACGCCCAAAGACTCTACGACCACATAAGAGGCTGGGTCGATTTTCCCGTTGCGGAGCGGGATTATACGCGCTACCTTGCGGCCCGCAAGACGTTCGCGGACCTTATCAACGAAGGGCAGCGGGCGTATAACGACAAGGACGCGAAAGCCGCGGAAGAGGCTTTCCTGTCCGCCAAAAAACAGCGGCCCAACCATTACGCGCCCTATTATTATCTGGGGCTTCTCTCTTATGACGGGAAACAGTACGGGCAGGCGGAAGAATACTACCGGGCGGCCCGGCAATACGGCGCGGAACCCGCGCTGATTGCCTATGCGCTGGGCATAAACGCCGCGGCTGCGGGACGGAACGCCGAGGCGATCGCTTTTCTGGAACAGGCCAAAGAAGCCTCCGCAAGCTACGGGGAGCAGGCGGACACGCTTATTAAGCGGCTACGATAGCGTATCCGCAGGTTCCGGTTTCTGAGGCGGTTCCGAGTCTTTCTCCGTAAGCCGCCTGTCTTCTTGTCCGCGCTGTTTGGAGCGGCGTTTTCTGGATTTCGCGAGCCTTTTCTCTTTGGGAAGGGAAACGCCCTGCTCGCCCTGAGACGCCGCCGCTTTTTTGACCGAAAAAAGCGGCTTCCCCCTTTCCCTTTCTATAAGGCGGGATTTCTTTATCATAATGCCGTGTTCCTTAAAAATCAGCCGCACCGCTTTATCCAGCTCTATGCGGGGCGGGTTCATGGGGAGGACGAAGCGGCGCGCCGCCAGGAAAGTCTCCTTGTAGTTTTCCGGGTCCCCGTCCCAACAGGTGCTGTCCGCAAGGTAATCCCGAATGAGGCCGGAAAGAACTTCCCCCGACGCCCCCTCTCCCCGAAGAACCCTGTCGTTAAGCCCCCTAAGACTGTTCAGATACCTTTCCCGAAAGTTTTTCGTTTCTTTCATCAGAGCCGAAGCGTTCGGTTGCAGGTATACATAGAGCCCGAAAGCCTCGAGATCCGCCACGATCTCCGCGGCGCGGGAAGAATAGAGTATCTTGAATATCTCCTCGGTGAGCCGTGAAGGAGAGACCGCGGCAAGCAGCGGGGACTGTTTTTTGATTTTCCATTTGAGGAACAGCGGCAGTTTGAAGCCGGTGGCGGCGCTGTATTTAACCGCCCGAATCATGCGTACCGGATCGTCGCTGAAAATCCGGTCCAGCGGAATAATGGGTCTGACGCTCTTTCCGCGTATATCCCGCATACCTCCCACATAATCGACCACCACTTGGGCAAGGGGATCGTAGAACAGGGCGTTCAGCGTAAAGTCCCGCCGCAGCACGTCTTCTTCGATGGTTCCGAAGGTATTGCTGTTTAAGCCGTCTTTAAGGGAGCGGAAGGTGGAAACCTCGAAAATCTTCGTGCCAAAATATACGTGGACCAGACGGAACCGGTGGCCTATGATACGGGCGTTGCGGAATATCTTTTTTATACGGGTGGGAACCGCGGCACTCACAATATCAAAATCCTTGGGTTTTTTCCCCAAAATCAAATCGCGCACCGCGCCGCCGACAATATAGGTTTCATATCCGTTCGCCCGCAGCTGTTCCACAATCGTTACCGCTTCGGTATCCACGTCTGAAAAATTGATACCGTGTTCGTCTTGGGTATAGACCATCGCTTTTTTAACGGGTTTTCCGTCTTTTTCAGTAGAATAACGGACGCGCAAGGAATCCTCTCAAAATAAGAATAGTATGA